>CALMXF010000381.1 GCA_937870985.1 uncultured Chloroflexota bacterium | reverse complement strand
TCGCTAGTCCGCGGCGTCCCGGTGGATCGCCGGTGCGTTCTCGGGGGTCCAGCGCAGATTGACGTTGCGGTTGGCGCTGACTTCGTCGAGGCGCTTGTACTCGGTCGTGTGCGGAGCGTTGCGGACGAACTCCGGGTCGCTCTTGACCTCGTCGTCGATCTGACGCATCACGGCAATGAAGTTGTCCAGCGTCTCGATGCTTTCCGTCTCGGTCGGCTCGATCATCATCGCTTCCTCGACGATCAGCGGGAAGTAGGTCGTCGGCGGGTGAATGCCGAAGTCGAGCAGCCGCTTGGCGATGTCGAGCGTGCGGACACCGTACTCCGCCTTCTGCCGGCGGGAGGTGGCGACGAACTCATGCATGCAGGGCCGGTCGTAGGCGATCTCGTAGCGATCCTTCAGGTTGGCCATCAAGTAGTTCGCGGCCAGGACCGCGTCCTCACTGATACGGCGCAGCCCCTCGGCGCCGTGCATCCGGATATAGGTGTACGCGCGGACGTGCATGCCGAAGTTGCCGTAGAAGCCATGGACCTTCCCGACGGAATGCTCGGGCGACTCGAAGCCGTAGGAGCCGTCGTCGTGCTTGACGATCACTGGCTCGGGCAGGAACTGTGCCAGGTCGGCACGGACGCCGACTGGTCCGGATCCAGGGCCGCCGCCGCCGTGCGGGGTCGAGAATGTCTTGTGCAGATTGAAGTGCATGATGTCCATGCCGAGGTCGCCCGGCCGGACCATGCCGAGGATGGCGTTGAAGTTCGCGCCGTCGTTGTAGACAAGCCCGCCGGCCGCATGGACGACATTGATGGCCTCCTGGACGTTCTCGTCCCAGAGGCCGAGGGTGTTCGGGTTCGTGATCATCATCAGCGCAACATGTGGACCGACGAGCTCACGCAGCTTGTCGATGTCGCAGTTGCCGCGATCGTCCGACGGCACAGTAACGACCTTGAAGCCGGCCATCGCCGCCGTCGCCGGGTTGGTGCCGTGGGCCGAGTCGGGCACGAGCACGGTGTCGCGGGCATGATCTCCGCGCGCCTCGTGGTAGGCGCGAGCGATCAGAACACCAGTCAGCTCGCCATGGGCGCCAGCCGCTGGCTGGAGCGTGACCGTCGCGAATCCCGAGATCTCGGCCAGATAGCCACGCAGCTCATACATCAGCTCGAGCGCGCCCTGGACCGTCTTGGGGTCCTGGAGCGGGTGGATCGCAGAGAAGCCGGGCATCCGCGCGACGATCTCGTTGATCTTGGGGTTGTATTTCATCGTGCAGGAGCCGAGCGGATAGAAGCCGATGTCGATCGCGTGGTTCTTCTGCGACATCCGCGTGAAGTGGCGGATGACGTCGATCTCGCTCACCTCCGGCAGGGAGAGCTCGTCGCGGCAGAGCGCGGCGGGAATCTCCGTCTCGGGGACGTCGACGGCAGGAACAGTCGTGCCACGACGCCCGGGCTTGCTCAGCTCAAAGATCAGCGGCTCTACCGCCATAGTTCCCCCCACCTGACCTTTCGCCGCATGCTATTGCGGAAAACCAACGATCGACCCGTCATGTCGCTGGCAGGATAACACCAGTCGCCGAGGGGCCACAACCGCGCCGCCAGCGTCGACGCCCCTGATAGAATCGGACGGGCTGTTAGTCTCTCGCGGTATGCCGGCCAACCGTGCGCACCGCGTATCGACGTTTTCAGGGAGTCTCACCGATGGCGAAGGCGTTCTACTACGGTGGCCAGGCAGTCATGGAAGGCGTCATGATGCGCGGCCGCTCATCGATGGCGGTCGGGGTTCGCTCCCCGGACGGCAAGATCGTCGTCTGGGAGGAAACGATCACCCCCGGGCCGGTTGTCCGCTCGGTGCGCAACGTCCCGCTGGTCCGTGGCGCGGTCGTGTTGTGGGACACGATGGTGCTGGGTATGCGGGCGCTGATCTTCTCTGCCAATGTCGGGCTCACCGAGGAGGGCGAAGATGGCGAGGCCGAGGAGCCGGGTTCGCTCAGCGGACCATTCCTCTGGCTGACAGTGGCGCTCTCGTTGGTGTTTTCGATCGGGCTGTTCTTTGTCGTTCCGCTGGTGACGGTCGATTTGCTGAGCCGCTGGATCGAGTCGCACGCGATGATCAATATCATCGAGGGTGTCATCCGGCTCGCGCTGCTGATTGGCTACATGTTCGCGATCTCTCTGACGAGCGATATCCGCCGGGTGTTTGGCTACCATGGCGCCGAGCATATGACGATCAATGCCTGGGAGCGTGGGATGCCGGTGGATGTTGAGCACGTCCGCGGCCAGAGCTTGCGCCACGTGCGCTGCGGCACCGGGTTCTTGCTGATTGTCGTTGTCATCTCGATTCTGTTCTTTCTGACACTGGGCCGGCCGGTGTGGTACCTGCTCTACGGCTCGCGAATCGTGCTCGTGCCGGTGATTGCCGGGGTGGCCTACGAGGTAATTCGGGCCGGCGCCGCGCACTCAAGAAACCCGATCATGCGAGTCGTCCTCGCGCCGGGACTCTGGCTACAGGGCATCACGACTCGACAGCCGGATGATTCGATGATCGAGGTCGCGATCGCCGCATTCAAGCGGGTTCAGGCGACCGATGGTGTCATCGCCATCACCGACCTGGACCCTGCCGTCGTTGAGGTCGGCGCCGATGGCCAGCCGTTGAGCGGGGCGCCGAGCATTCTCCCGGAGCCTGTTCCGGCCATGGTTGAGGTCTAGTTGATGCACTCCAGAGAGATGGATTTCCAACCGTCAACCGATTCGTCGGCGCTCGATCGAGCTGCGGGGGATGTCGTCCGCGAGGTCGAAAGCCTCGCCGAGATGGAGGAGGTCTTCCGCATTCGGGACGAGGTGTTCGTCCACGAGCAGCGGCTGACCCGCGACGCTCGGCACGATCCCGACGACCGCACGAGCATCCACTATCTCGCCTGGCGCGATGGCCGGCCGCTT
>CALMXF010000380.1 GCA_937870985.1 uncultured Chloroflexota bacterium | reverse complement strand
CAGTCGGTGCAGCCATAGGCGTGCATCCGGTGCGCCGCCTCGGCAGCTTCCACATCGACGTCTCGCGCGGCCAGCGCCTGCCGGCCGGCGTCCGTTAGCTGGTAGTGAACACGGCGTCCATCGTCCCGATTGACCTCCAGCCAGCCACGCCTCAATAGCTCGTCCATGAGGCGAACACCAAGCACCCCGGCCAGGTGGTCGTAACAGGTGCGAGCCTGGCGCATCGGCGTGTCGTTACGGACGAGCCGGCTGGCCTGGGCACTACGAGGCGGTAGAGTGTCGATCATCATCGTGTCCTTTCCGGGATCATCACGTCCAACCTGGATCAGCATACGTCGTGCTCCGCTCTGCGGGAAGACACATCCTGCCCGGGTAAGTCAGCTCGATCACGGTCGCGGATGCCTCGAAGCGACGTGCGATAGAATGCGGGACGGCGGTGGAGTCCGCCAGGGTGGCGATGCCGCCCGAACCGCGAACGCGCCAATGACTCCTGCCCCAGCTGATGCCGGGCCAGGGGTTTTTTGTTTCGCGCGAACGACGTAAGGGAAATCACGGCGATGGCTGCGATCTGGGTGGCACTTGGCGGAGCGATCGGCGCAGTGAGCCGTTACCTGCTGTCCGGGTGGATCAATACATCGTTGGGGCCGGGACCATTCGCGATCTTCGTCGTCAACATCTCCGGCGCATTCCTCATCGGCTTCATCACGACGCTCACGCAGGATCGCTTTATCATCGATCCGCATCATCGCGTATTCATTACGGTCGGCATTCTCGGCGGCTACACGACGTTTTCGACCTGGACATATGAGACGATGCAATTGATCCAGAACGGCGAATACCTGCGCGCCGGGCTGAACAGCGGAGGATCACTGGTCGTCGGTCTGGTGGCCGTCTATCTCGGCATTATCGCCGCGCGGCTGATTTGATGACTGACGCGGAGGAGGCAACGGCCATGAAGATTCAGGGGCCGGGCAAGTGGCTACGGGTGTACATCGGTGAGTCGGATCGCTGGCAGGGCAAGCCGCTATTTCAGGCGATCGTCGAAATGTTGCGCCGCGAAGGGGTGGCCGGCGCGACGGTTCTGCGAGGAATCGAGGGGTTTGGCGCGCACTCACGCATCCACACCGCGCGTATCCTGCGGCTGTCGGAGGATCTGCCGCTGGTGATCGATGTCGTCGACAGCGCCGAACGCATCGAACGCATCCTGCCAATGCTCGACGACATGGTGAACGAGGGGCTGATTACTGTTATCGATGTTGAGATCGTAAAGTACCGGCATCGCGATGGCGAACCGGGAGATGATTGAGAGAGATAATGAGCACGGAACGCGGCGTCGTCGACGCCTTTATTGAGATTCCGATGGGGAGCCGCAACAAATACGAGTTCGATGAGGGGTCCGGTCAGTTCCGGCTGGATCGCGTGCTCTACTCGTCGGTCCACTACCCGACCGACTATGGGTTCATCGCCCACACGCTCGCGCCGGATGGCGATCATCTCGACATCCTCGTCGTCGTCCACGAGCCGACCTTCCCCGGCTGCGTCGTCGAGGCGCGCCCCATCGGCGGGCTGGACATGTCCGATGAGAAGGGCAGCGATTTCAAGGTGCTGGCCGTGCCGACCGGAGACCCACGCTTCGACCACGTCCACACGCTGCGTGATATGGCCCCGCACACCCTGCTCGAGATCGAGGCGTTCTTCGCCACCTACAAGCTGCTGGAGCCGAAAGACACCGAAGTGCTCGGCTGGCACGAGGTAGACGAAGCCTGGGAGATGATCGAACGATCGCGCGAGACGTGGGCGGCCGCCCTGGTGGCGCGCAACGGATGACGGCGCGGCGCGGCAAGACGGTCGAGGAGCGGGCGGAGGCGCGCTACCGCGATGCCGCCGGGGTCGTCTTCCGCCGGCTACGGGCCGACCGCGGCTGGTCGCTCCGCGAGTTTG
>CALMXF010000379.1 GCA_937870985.1 uncultured Chloroflexota bacterium | reverse complement strand
TCCGGCTGCAACGTGACCGTGCCGCACAAGGAAGCGGCGTTCGCGGCGGCTGAGGAGACGGTGTCGGCGATGTCGGGTCTGCTGGGGCCATACCCGTACCCGACGCTGAACATCGTCGATGTTGGGCCGCGGATGCCGGGCGGACTGGAGTTTCCCGGGCTGATCTACATCAACGGCGCGTATGCCCCATTCGACCGGCTGATCGTTCACGAGGTCGCCCACCAGTGGCTCTATGCAGTGATCGGGAACCGGACGCTGGTCGATGGCTGGATCGACGAGGGGGGCGCCGAGTTCTTCGAACGCGGCGTGCCGACCGGGTTCACCGAGGTGCCGTCGCCGCCGTCCGAGGGGTATCAGTTCTGGCTCGACGCCGATGCGACCGAGCTGCGGGCTGCGCAGGGCCGGCAGTGGTACTACTCGATCTACGAGCAGGGCGCGCGCTTCTATTACCAGATGGCCTGGCAGATGGGCTGGGATGCCTTCTGGGACGCCTGGCGCGATGTCTACCGGCGCTATTCATTCGGGATCGTGACGCCGGTCGAGATGCTGTCGGTCTTCCAGTCGCATAGCCCGGTCGACCTGCGCCCGCTCTACGCCGAGTACTTCCGCTACCCGTGGATCCGGGATCTGCTGCCGAATCCATGACGCGGGCTAGAGCGTGTCGGCAAAGTGGATGGCACCGAGGCGGCGCTCGGGAGCAGGTAAGCGATACCGTTCGACAACGGGAACGGAGCGTCCCGACTCGACATATTCACGTGGTTGCGGTATACTGACGGTCTCTTTTGACACTGGGAGGAACGGCTATGACCGTGTACCCGGAGTTCACCTTGGCGGCCGTGCAGGCGGCGCCCGTCCTCTTCGACCGCGAGGCGTCGACCGAGAAGGCCTGCCGGCTGATCGCTGAGGCGGGACGGGCCGGCGCGTCGCTCGCCGCTTTCGGGGAGTGCTGGCTGCCAGGATACCCCGTGTTCGTATGGGAGAGCAATCCCTCGGTGCTCTGGTGGAAGGCGGCCGCTGAGTACCTCGCAAACGCTGTGGAGATTCCGAGCCCGACCACCGACCGGCTCTGCCAGGCCGCCCGTCGCGCTGGCATCGACGTGGTGATTGGCGTCCTGGAGCTCGACCCGATCACCAGGGGAACCGCCTACTGCACGCTGCTCTTCATCGGGCGCGAGGGGGTGATCGTGGGCCGCCACCGCAAGCTCAAGCCGACGGGCATGGAGCGGGCGGTCTGGGGCGAGGGGGACGCGTCGGGCCTGATGGTCCACGAGCGACCGTACGGCCGAATAAGCGGGTTGAACTGTTGGGAACACAACATCCTCCTCCCCGGCTATGCGTTGATGGCACAGGGAACCCAGATTCATGTCGCGGCCTGGCCGGGCATGGAGATCAATCCGGCCCCGCAGTCGCCTGACTCGATGTGGGCACGCCAGCTCCTCCTGTCGCGGGCATTCGCCTCCCAGGCGGGCGCCTACGTTATCCTCTCTGCTGGCCTGCTGAGGAGCGAAGACATCCCCGAGCGGTACCATGAGCTGATTGGGTCGTGGGCCCTTACCGGCGACAGCTGCATCATCGACCCGCGCGGCGAGGTGATCGCCGGCCCCGCCGAGGGTGAGACCATCCTGACGGCGCGGGTCACGCTGGAGGCCGTTTACGCCGCGAAAGTCGCCTGCGACGTCGGCGGCCACTACTCCCGCCCGGACGTCTTCCAGTTGCTGGTCAACCGTCAGCCGCTGGAGCGAATGGTGGAGACCGGAGGCACGGCGGCGACGGGTGCCGGACTCGACGGGCGCGCGGTCGGCGCGCCGATCGCCGCCCTACCAGACGGTAACCTCCGAAAGGGAGCAACAAGCGGCGCCGTGACGCACAGCGGTCTCGGCCCGACTGACGATACCGGCAATCCGTAGGCACAGCAAGCAGAGCGGGATTGCGGCGAACTTCACCATCGCCCGGTAGTCGGCGACTCACTTCTCGTAGCGCGTAGCTACCCGCTGGAACCATTTGAGCCGATTGATCAGGCGTTCGACAACGTTGCGCTCGCAGTACGCATCGCGGTCGAAGCTCGGTAGCGGTTCCCGGCCCGCCGGACCGTCCCGTGCTCCATCAGAGTGGGAAGCGCCGTCTGCTCATGACACTCGCTGCCAGTCAGCACCTCGATCAATGCGTTGCCGCCGCGCTCGGTTCGCAGGTGGAACTTGGTCGAGAGGCTTCCCCGGCGGCGTGCTGGTGCGCTCGGATGACCGTACTGTCCACGAAGTGCAGGGTCCATTTCACGATTTCGTCGGCGTCCGTCAGGCGCTGCAACGCAGCCAACACGCAGTCCCCAATCCTTGCCTGCTGCCAGCGTCGGAACCGGATGTAGACGGTGCGCTAGGAGCCGAAGCGCTCAGGCAGGTCGCGCCAGGGGCGCCGGTGCGCAGGGCCTGAAGCATGTCTTCCAAGACGACCCGGCGGTCATTTGTTGGCCCGTGCGGGGCTTTTGCAGCGGCGATCTGGCACCAGGTTGGTGAACTGCTGGCCGGCCCGTTGGTGCTTCTCCAAACGCCAGAAGATATCTCGTCCCTCAATTTGCCGACACGCCCTGGTCGAATAGCTGGACCCACGTGCGCAGGCAGTCGCGGTCACTCCCCTGGGTCTGGCTGGGGTCGGGGAACGACCAGTGGATGCGGCCTGGCGCGCCGGGGAAGATGGGACAGGTCTCGTTGGCCGCGTCGCAGACGGGTGAACTCATTGAAGGCGGCAATCTCGACCGTGCAGACGCCCGAGAGCTGCTCCTCCGCGGCGCGGATCTCCTCGTCGCTGGCGACGCCGCGCTCGCGGTAGGTCTCGACGGTCTGGTGCGGGTCGACGTTGAGTAGCAGGTTCGGGGCGTCGGCGACCGGGGTCGGCGCGCCGTCGACGGCCACCTGGAAGACGTCGTCGAGATTCGAGGTCGGGTCGGTACTGACCAGCACCACGTGACGGCCCAGGTCGGCCAGCGCGACCGCGACGGTGCTGGTAATGGTCGTCTTCCCGACGCCGTCCTTGCCGGTGAAGAAGAGGAACGGCGTATCCCAGCTGGTCCAGTCCAGCGCAGGGATACCCGGCAGGACGTCGGCCGTGGGTTGCGTGGCGGCCGTCATGGCTGTCTTGTTCTTCGGAGCGAGCGCGTCCCGCGTCGGGCGCGTGCGGTCGTCATCGACCCGTTATTGCCCATTCATTGGCGGGCCGCAGGCCGGATCCCGGTCGGCGAGGCGGTCGGGGGAGAAGAACGCGGAGAGCATCGCCGCCATGTCTGCCAGAGCAGCGCGATCCACCGAGTAGTAGACCCAGCGAGCGTCATTCGTGTCGCGCCGGGCGACGACCAGACCGCTTCCACGCAATACGCCGAGGTGGTGTGAAATCAAGTTCGGCGCAAGGCCGAGCAACCCACCCATCTCGCAGTTGCAGCGCTCACCGCCCAGGAGCAAATCGAAGATGCGCAGACGGGTTGGATCGGCGAGAACCTTCAGCCTGGTGGCGATCTCATCAACCGAAATGACTGTTCCAAGGGTCATTGACAGATGCCACCTCTCGCGTTATTACTTCAATGTCGATTGAATTATAGTCATCGACCGGGCTGGCGGGCAAGGGACAACCAGCCGAGCCCACGGTAATCGAGCCGTAATGAGCGGCGAACAGTACTGGAGGATTTGTTCTGATGCAGTCAGCGGACGTACGTGCGACTGTCAAGAAGCGTTATGGCGAAGTTGCCATGTCGGTGATCGGTGGGAATCGGGCGAGTTGTTGCGGGACGTCCGCGACATCGTGCTGTGCGTCCGACGGTGTCTCGATCGGCTCGCTGCTCGCCAGTGGTGACTATTCAGCCGAAGAGACAATCTCGCTCCCAGGCGACGCCATCTTCGCGTCGCTTGGCTGTGGGAACCCGACCGCGCTCGCCGAGCTCGCGCCGGGACAGGTGGTGCTCGATCTCGGCTCTGGTGGAGGGATCGACGTGCTGCTCTCGGCCCGACGAGTTGGGCCGGAGGGCTTCGTCTACGGGCTGGACATGACCGACGAGATGCTGGAGCTGGCCGAGCGCAACCGCTCCACGGCCGGCGCTGAGAACGTGAAGTTTCTGAAGGGCGAGATCGAAGATATCCCGCTGCCGGATAACAGCATCGACGTTATCATCTCCAACTGTGTGATTAATCTTTCATCCGACAAGCCGCGGGTGCTGCGCGAGGCGTTCCGCGTCCTGCGGCCCGGTGGGCTGTTCGCTGTCTCTGACATCGTTATTCAGGGTGAGCTGCCAGCAGAGATCCGCGCCAACATGGATGCCTGGGTTGGCTGTGTGGCCGGGGCGATGGAGGAGGCCGAGTACGTCGGTAGACTTGTGGCGGCCGGATTTGTCGACGCCAGGATTGAGGTAACCAACGTCCACGACACCGATGATGCGTCTGGCTGCTGTGGCGCGCTGGCCGGTGAGGGTCGGGTCGTTAGCGGCTTCGTCCGGGCCTGGAAGCCAGCCTGAACTGGAAGTGAGTGAGGGGGAATCTGACGACCGGCCTGAGGCACAGATAGGGGGGGCTATGCGATCGCCCCGCCTCTACTACGGCTGGGTGATGGTAGCGGCCCTCTCGCTCACTGAAATCACCTCGTGGGGTGTCCTCTACTACGCGTTCTCCGTCTTCCTGACGCCGATCGGCGCGGAGATGGGCTGGTCGATCGCCGAGATGACCGGCGCGTACTCGCTGGCGCTGCTCGTCTCCGGCGTGGGGTACGGTCTCGGCCGCAAGGAGACCGCCGGCCGGCCGAACGCCGTGCGGTTGATCTCGGGGAGCTCCTGGCCGGCGACCGCGAGCGACGAAACGAACAGGGAGGTCCTGGTCGTCGAGTGCGAAATCGACGATCTCTCCGGCGAAGGGCTCGGGCATGCCATGACCCGACTGATCGCCGAGGGCGCTCTCGACGTGTACATGACGCCGGTGCAGATGAAGAAGGGCCGGCCAGGAATCCTGTTGACGATGCTCAGCCGGCGTCCGGACCTCGAGCGCCTTTCGGGGATCCTGCTCGCCGAGACCGGCTCCCTCGGTTGTCGATTTCAGGCCACCGGGCGTTTCGAGGCCGAGCGCGAGATCGTCACGCTGACGACCCGCTTCGGTGATGTTCGGGTCAAGCGCTCCCGATTCCTCGGCCGAACGATCTCCAATGCACCGGAGTACGAGGACTGCAGGCGCCTGGCGGAAGTCGCTGGAACCACCTGGCGGGCAGTCCACGAAGCTGCGCTGGTCGAAGCCGCCGCGGCGTCGTTTTCCTTGTGAGGTACTTTTCTTGAAGAAGCTACTGCAGGTCGGCTCGCTCGAGTACGGCGTCGCCGGCGAAGTCAGCTTGCGCTGGGCGGCGGTCGACCTG
>CALMXF010000378.1 GCA_937870985.1 uncultured Chloroflexota bacterium | reverse complement strand
CTGACGAACTCGCTCGACGAGAAGGAGCGTCAGGATCTGATGAACAAGCTGCAGGCGATCGTCATGGACGATTGCCCGTGGGTTCCGCTGTGGCATCAGGTCGACTTCTACGGGGCGAGCAAGAAGATCAAGTGGGAGGCCCGGGCGGACGAGCGGATCGACGCGACCGAGGCCAGCTACATTAGCTAGCGTAGTTTGCCGGGGAGCCGCGAGCGGTTCCCCGGCATTGTCCACCGTAGACTGGAAGTAGGTCCGCGATGACCCGCTATATCATTCGGCGGCTCCTGCAATCGTTCCTGGTTGTCATCGGGGTGTCGATCCTCGTCTTCGTCATCCTGTTCCAAACCGGCGACCCGGCTATTCTGATGGCCAGCCCGGACGCATCGAAGGAGGAGGTCGAGCAGCTGCGGCATGACCTCGGCTTCGACCGGCCGATCTACGTGCAGTACTGGGACTTTGCCTCCAAGGCGTTACGTGGCGACTTCGGCACGTCGTTGCGGCAGGGTCAGCCGGTGTTCAAGCTGATCAAGCAGCGCATACCGGCGACGCTGAAGCTGGCGTTGACCGCGTTCGCTATCTCGGTGATTGTCTCGATTCCGATCGGGATCATCTCGGCGACGAAACGCAACAGCATCTGGGACAACCTGGTTATGGGCCTTGCGCTGCTCGGGCAGTCACTGCCGGCCTTCTTCCTCGGAGTCGTGCTCATCTTCCTCTTCGCCGGCAAGCTCAAGTGGCTGCCGTCGTACGGCCAGGGTGACGGGACGTTCGTCGATACGGCCAGACACCTGGTTCTGCCGGCGATCACGCTGGCGACATTCTCGCTGGCCCGCAGCGCTCGCCTCGTCCGCTCCAGCCTGCTCGAGGTTCTCGGCCTCGACTTTGTGCGGACCGCGCGGGCGAAGGGGTTGACCGAATCGGCGGTGACCTACCGCCATGCGCTGAAGAATGCGCTGATCCCGGTCATCACGATCTTCGGCCTGGAGTTCGGCACATTGCTTGGCGGCGCGGTCATTACCGAGACCGTCTTCGCATGGCCGGGGATTGGCCGGATGATCATCCTGGCGATTCAGCAGCGCGACTTCCCGGTCGTCGTCGGAGCGGTGACGATCATCGCGGTGATGTTCGTCTTCCTGAACCTGATCGTCGATCTCCTGTATGGTGTTGTCGATCCGCGGGTTCGGTACGGCTGATCGGACAAGGGGAGTAGTAGATGGGTCAGACAGCCTCCACCGCGCCACAAACCCTCGCCGAGGAGACAGGGCGCTCGACGAAGCG
>CALMXF010000377.1 GCA_937870985.1 uncultured Chloroflexota bacterium | reverse complement strand
CGGCGCCACCAGTTGCGGACGGCAGCGCGTGAAGCTCGCAGTGCAGCCGGGTCGATGGGCTCGTGTCGTGCCGGGCGGGTGTTGCGCAATGACCAACGAGATGACCGGCGCGGAGGGCCGCGAACGCAGGGCAGCCAGATCGACAGGCCGGCCGGCCGAAATCATCGAGACCGCCAACAACCTCGTAGCATGGGCGCGACAGGGCATGGTCGGCGGACACGCCGGTCAGCGCGGCGGCGGAAGCGCTCCACTGAATGATCCGCTGCCGTGCGTCGACGACGAACTGGCCCTCGACTGATGTCGCAGTTACCCCGGGTCCGATCCCATCGAACGATCTGCCTTCGCATTGAGACGATCGACCCGCGGGTCGGATGCCGGCCCGGTGAGCGGTCGCAGCGGTGTTCGACAACGACATTATAGATCGATTGGCCGCCGTGTCACCCTGCAAGAACGGCAGGTCGGGACCTCGCGGAACACAACCGGCAACCGTTAGTGTTGGCCCAGCCGCTCTTCGAGCAATGCGTGAAGCACGACCGCGTCGTTATGTTCGGTGTCCTTCGCGCTGTAGACCAGGGTCAAGGTTCCCTGCCGTGCCGCATCGAGCAGTGGTTGCCATGCTGCGGCGTTATCCTCCAGCTCGCGCCGATAGCGCTGCTGGAACTCGACCCACTTCGCCGGATCGTGACCGAACCACTTGCGGAGCTCGGTGCTCGGCGCAATCTCCTTCAGCCAGCCGTCGATCCGCAGATCTTCCTTCTTTATCCCGCGCGGCCAGAGCCGGTCTATCAGGTAGCGCGCGCCGTCGTCGTCCGACGCTGGCTCATACGCGCGTTTCAATCGGATCATCGTCGAGACGCCCCTTCCGGTGATGGCGACCAGCAGATAGCTCCGATATGGCAGAAACCGCGCCACGTCGGTCGCGTGTCGCTCAGCGCGCGGGATCTCGTCCGATCTGCTCGCGGAACGTCAGGCGCAGCTGCTCGCGGAGCTCCGGACGCAGCAGGACCTCCGCGGCGGTCCAGGCCAGCAACGTCGCGCCGGTCACGGTGAGCCCGTCGGCTCTGGCGCTGCCAGCCGCCTCGGCGAAGCCGGTGGTGTGGCCAGAGGTGCCTTTGTCACAGATCTGCAGATAGGGGTGGATCGTCGGCACAAGCTGGCTGACATCGCCAATATCGCTGGAGCCGACGCCGGTCGTTGCTGTTGGCGTTTCACACGCGATGCCGAGCCGCTCCAGGTTGTCGCGGAAGGTCTCGACCAGCGCGCTGTTGCAGACGCGCTGCTTGTAGCCGATCCCCTCGTCGATCTCGACGCGCGCGCCGGTTGCCAGCGCGGCGGCTTCGCAGATATCACGAAACTGCTGCTTGAGCTTCTCGTGGTAGGTCTGGTCGTTGGCGCGGACGAGGAAGCTGCCGGCCGCGTAATCGGGGATGATGTTCGCTGCGTCGCCGCCGTGGGTGATGATGCCGTGGATCCGCGTCTGCGGAGGGAACGCCTGCCGCAGCTGGTTGATCGAGAAGTAGACCTGCAGCAGCGCGTCGAGGGCGTTGATCCCGTTCTCCGGCGCCGACGAGGCGTGCGACGCTTTGCCGTGGAAGGCGACCTCGTAGTGGGCGATGGCCAACGAGCCGCGATCCGCGTAGGTCGTGTCGCGTGGGTGCATCATCATCACCGCGTCGATGCCGTTGAATATCCCGGCCTCGGCCATGATGACCTTGCCGCCGCCCCCCTCCTCGGCGGGCGTGCCGATCACCTTGATCGTGCCGGAGATGTCCGGCAGCGCCCGGCGGAGCGCGATCCCCGCGCCGACACCCCAGGTCGCGATCAGGTTGTGGCCGCAGGCATGGCCCAACTTCGGCAGCGCGTCGTACTCGGCCAGGATCGCGACAACCGGCTCGCCGCTGCCGTACGTCGCGATGAAGGCAGTCTCCATCCCCGCCGTGCCGCGCTCGACCTCGAAGCCGTGCTCCTCCAGCTCGCCGGTCAACAGCGCTGCCGCATGATGCTCCTCGAATGACAGCTCCGGGTGTGCATGCAGATCCTGAGAGATCGCGACCAGTCGCGGGTGCAGCGCCCGTGCCTCGGCGGCGATCCGCTCTCTGGCCTCGTCCATCCCGATTGTTGCTGTCATGCGCAACCTCCCTTCGATCATCGACGCTCGACACCGTCGCCGATGCCGGCGGGCTTGTCAAGCCGCGCGATACTGGCGCGGGATAGCGCGTGTGGGCCACAATCAACGGAGTCAATGTAGACAGGAGCGCAGATGCAGACCGCCAATCGAATGTCAGAGACCGTCCGAGCTACGATCTACGGTCTTGCCGGATTCACCTTCACCCTGCTCGCGATCGGCATCCCCACCGACGTCATCCCGAACCCGATCTTCACTCGGATGCTGCCCGTTCGTCCGCAGGATTATGTCTTTCTGATCGTCACCGCGCTGCTCGGCGGGCTACTCGCGGCGTCGTACGCGCTTCCGCAAGCGAACGTCTGCTCGACCCAGCAGGGCAAGACAACGATCGGCGGGTTCCTGTCGTTCTTCGCCATCGGCTGTCCGACCTGCAACAAGATCGTGGTCCTGCTGCTCGGCGCGGGCGGCGCTGTGCGGATCTTCGAGCCGATCCAGCCGATTCTCGCCGCAGTCTCGATGGCGCTCCTGGCGATCGCTGTCTGGGTTCGCTGGCGACCGGTTCTGCGGGCTGCGTCCGTCGATCGACGACAGCCGCTCGGCAGCTAAGGCATCCTCTGACTGCCAGGCGCCGGCCGGCCCGAGATTCTGAGCCTGCGCGACACCCGGGACGCCAGCCAGCCGCGAACGTACACGGTGCTGCGCTGACCGCGCCCGCCCGGACGCTTCGACCAGACTGGCGCATGCCCTTTGTCTGTCAGTCACCAGAGGCGGGCCGATCGGCTACAATGGGGGCGCAACGATGCAGAGGCCAGCGTGCGCGGTCCGCATTCAAGATGATGCAACCAGGCTCTGGCGACGGGTCGCCTGCCGAGGCCGGACAGTGGGTATTGACAGTGTCCGGAGGAGTTGTGCCGGTCCCCCTCGTTTCGTCGTGGCCAGCGATCGGGGCAGACGAGGGCCGATGAGGATGGTTTCATAGATGAGCCGCTACGATCTCTACACGGTCCGCTATCCGCTCCTTCCGCTCAAGAACGTCGTCATCTTCCCTCGCAATGTCGTGACGTTGCTGGTCGGCCGTAGCCGCTCGATTCAGGCAGTCGAAGACGCGCTCGACCGCGACAGGCGGATTGTTGTGACCGCCCACCACGATCCCGATGTCGATGACCCACGCCCCGATGATCTGTATTCCGTTGGCACGTTAGCCGAGATCGTCTCGGTCGAGCGCCAGCAGGGCAGTAACATCCAGGTCGTCCTCGAAGGACTCCATCGAGTCGACATCGTCCAGTTCGACAACAGTTCCCGCCCGTTCTACACCGTCCGCGCCGAGCCGGCCGATGAGGAGGAGATCCCCCCGGCCGAGGCTGCCGCCCTGATCGAGATCACCCGCGAGCTGACCAGACGCTACAGCGAGACAAAGAGCAAGCTCAGCGCCGAGGTCATGGAGATGATCCTCACGACGCAGGACAGCAGCCATCTGGCCGACCTGTTGACGACGCAGCTCATCAGCGAGGTCCGCAGGCGCCAGGAGTATCTGGAAAATCTCAACCCGGCCAGCCGGCTGGAGAATATCGCCGTCCACCTGACGACCGAGGTTGAGATGGCCGATCTCGAGCAGCGCATCAAGAATCGGGTCCGCGAGCAGATCGATAAGAACCAGCGTGAGTACTACCTGCGCGAGCAGCTCAAGGCGATCCATGACGAGCTGGCCGGCGAGGGGGGCAACGAGATCGAAGCGCTGCGCGAGAAGATTCGCGAAGCCGCCCTGCCCGAGTCCATTGCCGATCGCCTGAACAAAGAGATCCTCCGGCTCGAGCGGATGCCCGCCGTCTCGGCTGAGGCAACGGTTGTCCGCAACTATATCGACACCGTCATGGCACTTCCGTGGACCACCCAGACCGAGGATAACCTCGACCTCGACCATGCCGAGGCGGTCCTCGACGCCGACCACTACGGGCTGGAGCAGGTCAAAGAGCGCATCGTCGAGTTCCTGGCAGTCCGCAAGCTGACGCACGACCAGGGCATTCCGGTGGCGATGGGCGCTCAGATCCTCTGTCTGGCCGGCCCGCCAGGGGTCGGAAAGACCAGCCTCGGCCGCTCGGTCGCCGAGGCGATGGGCCGTTCATTCGTGCGGGTCAGCCTCGGCGGCGTCCGCGACGAAGCAGAGATCCGCGGCCACCGGCGCACATACATCGGCGCGTTCCCCGGCCGGGTCATCGGCGCGATGAAGACCGCCGGCACAATCAACCCGGTCGTGCTGCTCGACGAGATCGACAAGATGTCGTCCGACTACCGCGGCGATCCTGCCTCGGCCATGCTCGAGGTGCTCGACCCCGAGCAGAACAAAGACTTCACCGATCACTTCCTCGACATACCCTACGACCTGTCGAAGGTGCTGTTCATTACGACCGCCAATTACCTGAGCAACGTCCCCCGGCCGCTGCGCGACCGGATGGAGATCATCGAGCTGGCTGGCTACACCGAGCAGGAGAAGGTCGGGATCGGCTCACGGCACCTGCTGCCGAAGCAGCTCGCCGCCCACGGCCTCGAGCCGGGACAGCTCGCAATCACCGAGCCAGTCTGGCGGCGGGTGATCCGCGACTATACCCGCGAGGCCGGGGTCCGCGCGCTCGAGCGCGAGCTGGCGGCGATCTGCCGCAAGGTCGCTCGCGACGTCGTCAAGGGACGCATCGGGGGAAACGGGCAGCGTGCGATCGAGCTGACCGAGACGAAGCTGGAGGAGTACCTCGGGCCGAAACGTTTCGGATTCGAGCAGAGCATCGGCGAGGCGCAGGTCGGCGTCGCGATCGGGCTGGGCACAACCGAGGTTGGCGGCGAGCTGATCCCGGTCGAGGTTGCCAGCATGCCAGGACGCGGAAATCTGACGATCACCGGCCGGGCCGGCGAGGTGATGCAGGAATCTGCCCGCGCGGCGCTCTCGTATGCGCGCTCGCGCGCCGAGGAGCTCCATATTCCCGAAAACTTCCAGGAGAAGATCGACCTGCACATCCACCTGCCCGAGGGCGCGACGCCGAAGGACGGCCCCTCGGCCGGCATCACAATGGCGCTCGCTCTGATCTCGGCTATCACTCGCCGGCCGGTGCGCAACGACATCGCGATGACTGGCGAAATCACGCTGCGTGGGCGGGTGCTGCCGATCGGCGGCCTGCGCGACAAGACGCTCGCAGCTCACCGCGCCGGCATCCGGACGTTGATGGCGCCGGCCGAGAACCAGCGCGACCTGGTCAAAGTGCCGGAGACGATCCGCGACGAGATGACGTTCCACTGGGTCGAAAGCATGGACGAGGTCGTCGCCATTGCCCTGCTGGCCGACGATCGCGAGATCGTGCCGGTCGTCGACTCCGAGACCGTTGCGCCCGAGCCGCCGCTGGAGCTCCCGGTCGACGACCTGCCCGGCGTCCAGGCCGGCCCCTAGGCGCCGGCAGCCATCCGAAACACGCGCATCGAATCCAGCCGGGGGGTCTCATCGCCTCCCGGCTGCCTCTGCCACCCTCCCGTATTGACACATGACTGTAACGGTATCAGCGATTCCGTAGTTGCCCTCGTCACGAGTGAGATTTGATACTATGTGCGAATGATTCTCAACTGGCATCACCGTGATGCCAGCGAGGAGTAACGGGGGCGCACATGGCGATAGACACGGACACACCCGTGATCGCATCAATAGAGGAACACGACCTCCGGCCGCACCAGCACAAGGTCGAAGAGGAACGGCCGAGCCTGCTGGATCGCTACGGCCTGGCGGTGGCAACGGTCACCACGCTCATCGCGCTCCTGCTCGGCTGGGGACTCGGCAGGGCCGGCGTCATCGGCCATAGTGGCCAGGTCGCCTTCTACGTCGTCGCCTACATCGCAGGCGGAACCTTCGCGACCAGAACCGCGCTCACCAGCCTGTGGAATCGCAATATCGACGTTGACCTGCTGATGATCGTCGCCGCAATCGGCGCGGCAATCATCGACCACTGGGTCGAGGGCGCGATCCTGCTGTTCCTCTTCTCCCTCGGCAACACCCTCGAACACTACGCAATGGGCCGCACCTATAGCGCCATCCGCGCACTGATGGATCTGCGTCCCGACGAGGCTCGGGTGCTGCGCGACGGGACCGAGTCGATCGTTCCGGTCGAGGAGCTACGGCTCGACGACGTCGTCATCATCAAGAATGGCGAGAGGATCGCGACCGACGGCCAGGTCGTCCGAGGCGAATCGGCCGTCGATCAGTCAGCGATTACCGGCGAGTCGATGCCGGTCGTCCGTCGCGCTGGCGACGGCGTCTTCGCCGGAACGATCAACGGTCACGGTGTCCTGCACGTCCAGGTCACCAGGCTGGCGAGCGAAAGCACACTGGCGAAGATCATCCAGATTGTCGAGACGGCCCAGGCGGAGAAATCAGCCACCCAGCGCTTCACCGATCGGTTCGAGGGGCTCTACGCTGGCGGCGTCATCCTCGCCGCGGCGCTCTACGCCATCATTCCCGCGCTTGCCACCGACCGGACGCTGAACGAAACGTTCTACCAGGCGATGATTCTGCTAGTGGTCGCCTCCCCATGCGCGCTGGTTATCTCGACACCGGCGTCGACCCTCTCGGCGCTGGCCAATGCCGCCCGACAGGGCATTCTGTTCAAGGGGGCTGCCCACCTGGAGGATATCGGCGTCGCGCGGGTCGTGGCCTTCGACAAGACCGGCACACTCACCGTCGGCCGGCCACGGATGACGGACCTGCGCCCGGCCAGCGGGGTAGCGCCAGAGGAGCTGTTGCGCCTGACCGCTGCGGTCGAGCGGCTCTCCGAGCATCCGCTCGGCGCGGCGGTCGTCGAGGCAGCGCTGGAACGGCGACTGCCGGTGCCGGAAGCACACGATGGCACATCGATTATCGGTCGGGGCATCGAGGCGGTCGTCGATGGAGATATGGTCCTGGCGGGCAACGACGCACTCTTCGTCGACCGCGGATTCGCCATCCCGGCGGCGCTGATCGACGAGGCGAACGAGCTGCGCGACAACGGCAAGTCGACGATGTTCGTCGGCATCCAGCACGCCGACGGCGTCAGGTTCCTTGGTGTCATCGGTGTCGCCGATACCGTCCGACCGGTTGCCCGTGAGGTCATCGAGCAGCTCAAGGCGCTCGGCGTCGAGAAGACGATCATTCTGACAGGGGACAACGAGCGCGCCGCGCGAGCGATCGCCCGACAAACCGGCGTGGACGAGTTTCATAGCCAGTTGATGCCGCAGGAGAAGCTCGACATCATCGAGGAGCTCAAGCGCCAGTACGGCACGGTTATCATGGTTGGCGATGGAGTGAATGACGCCCCGGCGCTGGCGACCGCCTCGATCGGTATCGCAATGGGCGCGGCCGGCACCGATGTCGCGCTCGAGACAGCCGATGTTGTCCTGATGGCCGACGACCTGACTCGGCTGCCCTATGCCGTCGAGCTCAGCCGGCGGACACGCAGAATCATCCGCCAGAACCTGACCTTCGCGCTGGGTGTCATCGTTGTCCTCGTCACCGGCACGCTGCTTGGCATAACCACTCTGCCGCTCGGCGTCATCGGCCACGAGGGCAGCACGATCATCGTTGTCTCGAACGGCCTGCGGCTGCTCGGCGGAAGCGCCCCCAAGCGCCGCGTCGAGACTGTCGGGGCGCTCCAGCCGGCCGGGGACTGAACCGGGAAGATCGCCTGCCCGACGACATGGCTACCGGCCCGGCGGGCTGGCTGCGACAGACGACTCGATAACGCATCCTGAGGGGCCGGCCCCTCAGGATGCGTCGGTTTGTCACCCGGCAGCATCCCGTACCGTAAGCGACTCCCCCGGCGACTCCAGCATATCGGCAATGACATCCAGCAGCGTGTCGATCTCAAACGGTTTGTAGAGAATCCGCTGATTGCGGCTGTGAATCTCGCGGTGGGCTTCCTCCGCGATATCGCGCTCGCCGAGAGCTGTGCAGAAGAGCACTGGCAGGCCGCGGGTATGCTCGGCATCGGCAAGCATTGCGGCAACGATGAGACCATCAGGTGGCTGATGAAAGACGATGTCGAGAATCACGAGATCGGGTCGATTGCGAGAGATCTGATGCACGACTCCCTCACTCTGATCGAGGGTAGCGACCTCGTAGCCGCCTTCCGAAACGAGGATCTCACGCATCAGGTCGAGGAATTCCGGAGAGTCATTGATGATGAGAATCTTCGGCGGCGCTCCCCGGCCGGACGCGCCCGACATCCTGTCCTCCATGTTGGTCATGCGCGGTCTTCCCTTCAGCCGCCAACCGCCGTGCGTCGCCGCGACGCACGATGCCCCTATGTCCTCATCTCCGATCACATTGGCAAATAATAGCCCAGCCACGGCGGATCACCCGCCCGAATCAGCCGGTTGACCCCTCATCCTCCGGACGGTAGCATGCTCCCGCGGACGGGCAGCGTGCGCCGCCCCACGTTGGCGCCGCCCGGCGACAAGACGGAGGAGAGATGGCAGAACGAGTCGGGTTCATCGGGTTGGGGATCATGGGCAGGCCGATGGTTCGCAACCTGGCAAAAGCAGGCTACGAAATCGTCGTCTACAACCGAAGCCAGGACGACGTCGATGAGATCGTGGCCGAGGTCGAGCAGGCGACAGCAGCCAGGAGCGCTCGCGCTGTCGCCGCAGACGTCGATATCGTCATCACAATGCTGCCCGATTCGCCGGAAGTCTCCGATGTCGTCTTCGGCGAGGCGGGCATCCTCGCCGAGATGGACGCTGGCGATCTGCTGATCGACATGAGCACGATCGCCCCCGCAACCGCGATCGCGGTAAGCGATGCCCTGATCGCGCGGGGCGCCAGCGCGCTCGACGCGCCGGTCTCTGGTGGTGACAAAGGAGCGATCGCCGGAACACTGTCGATCATGGCCGGCGGCAGCGCGGCCGATTTCGACCGGGCCAGGCCGCTGTTCGAGGCGATGGGCAAGACGATCATCCACGTTGGCGGGCCCGGCGCCGGGCAGACGGTCAAGGCGTGCAACCAGATCGTCGTCGCGATCCACTACGCCGCCGTCAGCGAAGCATTACTGCTCGGCGCGATGGCGGGAGTCGACCCCGAGAAGGTCGTCCAGGTCCTCAGCGGCGGGCTGGCGGCCAGCCGTGTGATGGAGATGCGCGGCCCGGGCATGATCGCCCACCAGTTCGAGCCGGGATTTCGGATCGATCTGCACCGCAAGGACCTGAATATCGCGATGTCGACCGGGCGCGAGTTCCATGCGCCATTGCCCGTCTCGGCGCTCGTCACCCAGCTCTACGAGAGCATGGCCGCCCGCGGCGACGGCCAACTCGACCACTCCGCCCTGATCACACTCTACGAGGCGATGGCGGGATTTCGGATCGGGGACGAGGGATGAGGGATGGGAGCATCACCATTGACGAATTGAGATTGGTAACAACCACGCTCGACTACTGACACCCCCGTCTCCCCGCGGGAGAGGGGGCCGGTGGGGTGAGGTCTCCCCCCACCATGAAAGGACGCACCGTGCAGCACAACCGGGTAAAGGCAGCGCTTCGCGAGGACAAGGCAGTCGCAGGGCCGATCATCAGCGAGATGCGCTCGATCGGCGGCATCAAGCTGATGGCAGCCGCCGGGTTCGACTTCCTCTTCCTCGACATGGAGCACGCGATGTTCGACTGGGAGACGATGCTTGGCCTCGTCCAGACCGCGCTGCTCTGCGACATCGTCCCGATCGTCCGACCGACCGACAATCTCTACTCACTGGTTGCCCGGGCATTCGACTCGGGCGCGCAAGGCGTGATCATCCCTCGCGTCGAGAATCGCGAGCAAGTTGAGGCAGCCGTGTCGTATGCGAAGTACCCGCCACTCGGCCGGCGTGGGGCCGGCGGCGACGGGCGCAACGCCTACATCCGCAAGGGTGTGGTCGAAGCGATCGAGGACGCCAACCGTGAGGGGATGGTCATCGTCCAGATCGAGTCGGCCGCCGCGCTGGACAACCTGGAAGAGATCGCCTCGGTCGATGGTGTCGACGTGCTGCTGATCGGCCCGCAGGATCTGTCGATCTCGATCGGCTGCCCCGGCAACTTCAGCCACCCAGACTTCCTGGCCGCCGCGACCCGCATCACCGAGGTCGGCCGCAAGCACGGCAAGGCGGTTGGCATGGTCGAGAAGGAACCGGCCGACATGCAGCGCTGGCACGACATGGGCATGCGCTTCCTCGTCACCTCGTCCGACTCTTACATGCTTCTGTCTGGCGCGACGCAGTGCGTCAAGGGGCTGAAGGCGTTTACCGCGGGCTAACCGCGCCGGCCACGGCCACGGAAACGCTCGTGGAACGTGCTAGGGTGCGGGGTTCGCGGGGCAAGTCCCAGCTCGTAGCCCTCTTCGAGCATTGGCTGGAGAACATCGATGAAGCGAACGAGCCGGCCGGCCAGCTGCTCGGCAAAGAGTGGCGTCAGTGGCTCGACTTCGTGCAGCTCGAACAGGTGGCCCCAGGAGAGTGTCCAGCGCTCCAGCTCGACCTGCGCGCCGAGCTCGTGCTTGATCTCGAGAATCGCGGCGTCGAAGTGCGTCAGCAGCCGCGCGGTGCTGGCCGGCCCATCCTCGAAGTGCAGGCCGACCTCGATTTGCTGCTTCTCCGCATTGATCCAGATCTCGTAGTGGATGCGGTAGTTCGCGCCGTAATGCACCTTGAGCAGGTTCATCGTCTGACGCGTCTCAAACTCCTGTCGCTCCACGGGCAGCTGGCGGCGGGCGGCGTCAGCCAGGTCGCCGAAGAAGTCGCGTCGGGTCAGGACGCCGACCCCCTTCCCGCGCGCTGCCATGGTCACCCCCTTCCTGCAATCGATCGTAGCCTCAAGCGTCCCGCTCGATCAGCCAGTATTGCGCACTTGCCAGCATGGGCGTAGGATGAGGCTAGACTAATACTGACGTGCGGGATGCCATAGGATCGGTGACACCATTACTCAATGCCGGACGAGCAACCAGGAACAGGCCAGCCTGCCAACGGCACGACGAGCCAGAACGGCGCCGACAAGCATCATGTGAGACGCCGCTATGCCGGCGAGGTCATCGGCGGAAAAGCGGACACTGCGACGATTGCCACTGCCGGCGATGTGTTGTCCGGAGCCAGCAGTCATTCACAATGGAGACGGATCCTCCCGTTCCTCGGGCCGGCCTTCATCGCTGCCATCGCCTATGTCGATCCCGGTAACTTCGCAACGAACATCGACGCTGGCGCATCCTATGGCTACATGCTCATCTGGGTCGTCGTCGTCTCCAACCTGATGGCGATGCTGATCCAGTCACTCTCGGCGAAGTTGGGCATCGCCACTGGCCACAATCTTGCCGAGCTAATCGGCCGCGAATATCCCCGACCGGTCGTCTACGGCCTGTGGGGGCTGGCCGAGGTTGTCGCGATGGCGACTGACCTCGCCGAGTTCCTCGGCGCGGCAGTCGGGTTGAATCTGCTGTTCGGCATCCCGCTGCTGCCGGCCGGCATCCTGACCGGCATCGTCACGTTTGCCATCCTGGGCATGCAGCATTACGGCTTCCGGCCGCTGGAGGCGGTCATCACCGGCTTCGTCAGCATCATCGCAGCCTGCTACATCGTCGAGCTCTTCCTGGGCAAGCCGGACTTCGGCGCCACGATGTCGGCGATCGCCCGGCCACAGCTCGCCGGCGCCCAGAGCATTCTGCTCGCGTCGGGCATCCTCGGCGCGACAGTCATGCCGCACGTCATCTATCTGCACTCAGCATTGACGCAGGATCGCATCGTCGCCCAGGACGCCAACCAGCGTCGGAGACTCTTCCGTTTCGAGCTGGTGGATGTCTTCATCGCAATGGGGGTGGCAGGGTTCGTCAATGCAGCCATGCTGCTGATGGCAGCCGTCACCTTCCACGGCACCAACGTGATCTCCGAGGGGGACGATCTCATACTGCGCGCCTACGAGACTCTCACCCCGCTGCTCGGTGGCTCGGCCAGCACGATCTTCGGCATCTCATTGCTGGCGGCCGGCCTGTCGTCATCGACCGTCGGCACCATGTCTGGCCAGGTCATCATGCGCGGGTTCCTCGGCTGGCAGGTGCCGCTCTGGTTCCGGCGATCGATCACCATGATCCCGGCGCTGATTGTCATCGCCCTCGGCATCGAGGCGACGAAGACGCTGGTTATCAGCCAGGTTGTCCTCTCGTTCGGCATTCCCTTCGCGTTGATTCCGCTCGTGCGCTTTACCCATCGTCGCGACCTGATGGGTGACCTCACGAACCTGAAGGTAACGACGATCCTCGCCAGCATCGTCGCCGCGCTTATCATTGGGCTCAATCTGTTTCTGCTCTACGAGACGTTCTTTGGATGATGACGATGACGACATCGGAGATCCGCAACATCCTCGTCCCACTCGACGGCTCGGCACTGGCCGAGTCATCACTCCCGCCGGTCCTGACACTCGCACGAGTGACCGGCGCGACAGTAACGCTGCTCCATGTCCTCGAGCACGACGCGCCCGAGAGCGTCCACGGCGAGCTGCATCTGAGCGAGGAAGATGAATCCTCGGCCTACCTGGCCGATGTCGCTCGTCGCTGGGACGGCTCGACAACCTTCGCCCAGCACGTCCACCCTAACCCGGAGCACGACATCGCAGCCAGCATCGCTCAGCACGCAAGCGAGCTCGACGCGGATCTGATCGCGATCACGACACACGGTGGGGGCGGAATCCGCGGGTTCGTCTTCGGGCGCATCGCCCAGCAGGTGCTACAGCAGACCGACCGGCCAGTGCTGGTCGTCCGGCCGAAGCAACAGTCGGCGCGACAGTTTGAATGCCCGCGCATCGCCGTCACGCTGGATGGCACCGCCGACGCCGCTCAAGCGCTGCCGCTGGCCCGCGACCTGGCGACGGCGCTCGGCGCGGAGCTGACGCTCATTCGTGTCGTGCCGACCCTTGGCGCAATTCGTGGCGAGCGGACTGTTCCAGCGACGATGTTGCCAACGGCCACAGCGGCGTTGCTCGAAATGCAGGTCCGGGAAGCTGCCCGCTATCTCGTCGGGGTCCGTGACGAGATCGGCGATCCGTCGATCGTCGCGCTCGTCCGGCGTGGCGATGTCGCCGACGAGATCGCGGCGGCGGTGAATGAGACGGATTGCCGTCTCGTGCTGCTCAGCACGCATGGCAAGGCGGGGTTGGAGGGCTTCTTCACCGGCAGCGTCGCCGCGAAGATCCTCGACCATGTTCGCCAGCCAGTTATCCTGCTGCGCTCCGTTCGCAAGTAGCGCTGCTCGGTAGCCATCCCCTGATCGACGACCCTGTCTGAACGATCACGCTGAGCCAATCGGGTCGGCAGACCCCAGTTAGCATGGTCAGATTGAGCAGCGGCGAGATATCTCTCCGCTGCCTGAACACTTGCTGGTTAGAAAATCAGCGTCAGAATCGCCAGGAGGATCAGAAACCCAACGACGACCCCCATGCCAATCTCCCAGCCACGGCCCCACCCTTCCTGGGGTCGATGTGGGTCGTAAATAGAGCTCATGCATATCCCCCTTCCGGGCTGAGAGCCCGGCCGGCGGCTGTGTCGCGACATTCGCGCCACCTGCCAGCACCGAGCATCATCAGACCTGCAAGGCGCAGGCCACCACTGCTATCATAGGCCACACCATCGCCGTGCGGAAGATACCGGGCACAAGGTTGCAGCTTTGCGGACGATGCTAGTGAAATCCGTGCGCTTGTAGCGTCTGCTGCCCGGCCGCGGACAGGACCGCGTCAATGAACGCCTGGCCGAGCGCCGCGTTACCACCAGCAACACGCGCAATCGGATATTCCGCGATCACGTTCATGGAATCCGGGATCCCGATTGTCGCGACATCGCCCTGCACTGCCGCCGTTACGTCGGACGCATAGACGATCCCGGCGTCTGCCTCGCCGAGCTGTACCTTGGTGACCACCTGCTTGACGTTATTCTCCTCGGAGACGACATTCGCCTCGACGCGCGCCCGGAAGTCCGCGCCGAAGGCCGGGTCGGCGCTCATCAGGTCGAGCGACTGTCGTGTATAGCGACCGACCGGCACATCCTTGTTGGCGATGACGATTTTCAGGCCGGGCTTAGCAAGGTCGATCGGCGCGTTGATGCCACCCGGATTGCTGGCGGGAACGATGATCGTCAGTCGGTTGTGGGTAAAGACTATCGGGTTACCGTCGATCAGGTTCGCGCCCTGAGCAGCCGTCATCTGCTTCAGGTCTGCCGACGCAAACACGTCCGCCCGCGCGCCCTGTTGCAGTTGGGTGACGAGCGCCTGCGAACCCGCGAAGTTGAACGAGATCCGAAGGCCGGGATTCTCCGCCGTGAGCCGGTTGCCGATCTCGGTGAACGCATCGGTCAACGACGCGGCGGCAAAGACTGTCAGGGACCCGGAGAGCGGCGCGCTCGTCGGCGACGAAGTCGGAGACCCGGTTCCGGAGGTTGTTGGCAACACCGCCGGCGCGCCGGTGGGACTGGCGGCGATACTCGACGGGATTGCTGTCTTGTCAGCTGAGTTGCCGCCGCAGCCACCCGTGGCGAGAATCAGCACGAGCGCCATACTGGCTGCGATGATCCGACGCGATCGTTCCACGCCCTGCCTCACTTCACGACACAACCGCCGCCGGGACACGGCATGGATTGCGCGACGATTGCTGTTGACGTTCTTAGTCAGTGCTTGAATATTCCTGCGGAATACTATGGGCTCGTCGTGGTCACGTCAAGGAGCGTCGGGCTGTCGCTACGTCGCGTAGAAGCTGGAGAGGCCGAGGAGCAGGAACAGGAGCCAGAGGGAGAAGATACCAGGAATGATGCTGCCGCTCGCCGCGCGCAGGCCGGCCGCCGCCAGACCGATCAACAGCCCGGCGATAAGCCCCGCCACCAGCGCGACCAGCGTGTCTCCGCCCGACTCCTGCGAGGCGGCAGACAGCATCGCGCGCATCGCGAACGTCAGCGCATAGAGCCCACCCACCGCCAGCGTGGCCTGATGCGGCTTCAAGACGAGATCAAGCGCGCCGTGAAGGTAGCCAGAGACGATGATGACCATGACGGCCGCCTCAGCCAGCGTCACCAGCAGCAGGCGCGATCCGCCGGAAAAGTTCGCAGCCAGCATGAACACGGCGATGACGACGATCGTGCCGGCCAGAAACAGCAGCACCTGCGGCCAGAGCCGCCCTCGCCTCGCCAGCGCAACGATACGCTCGCGGTCAGCAGTGTCGGTCGGAACCGGCGACACCCGCCAGAGCCAGCCTGCAACAACTGCCGTCAGCAACGGCGCCAGCAACCGCAGCTGGAACCACTCGAGCGGCGTGTCCTGAGGGTTGACACCCGGCGCGCCCGCGTAGATCACCAGCATCGGCCAGAGGCCGAGGTAGAGAATCGTCAGTGTCAACCAGGTGTAGAGCGCGCGCAGGACAAACGAACGCACGCTGCCATAGCGCGCGACGATTGCATCCCGTCCCTTAGCCCTCGTCAGACGCACCACTGGCCGTCCACCATCCTCCGATCCGCGCGACTATCATGCTCGCGCAGGATACTCGACCGCGACAATGACGACCCGGCATGATGCCAGCGCGTGGGCGATGCTGACGCTCGCGGCCGGCCAGTACCGGTCCCGATGAGGACATCTTCCCCACAAGCATCCCAGCCGCCATGCTATGGGATGCGCCGCGACCAGATGCTGGCAGGATAGCGCTCGCGAAGCAGGTCCCAAACCTCGTACATCGCCGCGTCGGAGTGTGTCAGCAAGAAGGTGGCGATCCCCAACCGGTAAAGTGCCTCGTCGGCCAGGGCGCCGTCGGGATCAGCTTGCCAGGCGCCGCGGAGCAGGTCGATCGCCCGTTGGGTCTGGTTCCAGCGCAGGGCAACCTCGGCTTCGCCGATATCGAGCACTGTCATGAACTCGCGGGGCGGCAGGAAGTTGAGCGAACGGTAGTGGACTGCCAACCGGCGATCGGCGAAGAGGATCGTTGGCGTCCAGATGACGCCCAGCGGCCGGACGATATCGCGTGGGCCATCGAACAGGTGTAGCTTGAGCGGAACGAACCGCTCTCCAATCTGTCGGGAGACCTCAGCGTCCGCATACGTATCGGCATCCAGCCGATCACAGCCTCGTCAGGGCGACTTGAAAACGTCGATCACGATGGGTCGCCGCAGCCTCAGCGCGTCCGTCTTTGCTTGCTCGACATCGCTTCGCCACTCGATCATAGAATCCCCCCGCGAATTGCGCTCCCCTGTGGAAGCATCGTAACGGCATTTGTACTATCATCAGGGAAAAGTGGCTGGTCAGACGGCTCATTCGCGGCCGCCATTCCACACCAGCCGAAGGGGCGAGGGCAGAGGGACCGCCCAATGGCGGGCATCGTCCATAAACGATAGGTGACCGACATGGCACAGGAAATCACCCCGGCGCGACAGTCGGCACGCTTCGCGTTCCACGGTCCGAACGCAGGCTACATTCTCGAGCTCTACGATCGGTACCTGTCCGACCCCGCGTCGGTCGATGCCGAGACCCGCGCGTTCTTCGCCGAATGGACGCCACCGCCAATCGGCGGCAACGGCGCGGCAACGGCTGCGCCGGCTGCTGCGCCAGCGGCGGACGT
>CALMXF010000376.1 GCA_937870985.1 uncultured Chloroflexota bacterium | reverse complement strand
ACGATGATCGCCCCGGCCCGCAACGAGAAGGACCTGGTCGAGCTGCCCGAGACCGTCCGCGACGTCCTGCCGGTGCGGCTGGTGAGTCACATGGACGAGGTGCTGGAGATCGCGCTGATCAGCGCGCCGCACGCCGTCACCAGCCTGGCCAGCGCCGCCGGCTAGCAGCTTGTGATGATTTAGCGACACAGCGCGAACGGCTCTGTCCCGGCCACGTGCGGCAGAGCCATTCGTGTTGGAGGCGCGCGTCGTTCTCCCACGCTTCTCGCAGATGGTCGAACATCCCAAAAGGGGATGTGTAACTATCGGCCAACGCCATACCACTTGACTCGCCAGAGTACGATGTTCATGCGGTCGACAATCAAAACTGCAATCATCTGGAGCCGCACGCGTGACACTAGAGACCCCGCTCCCGCTCCTGAGAACCAAGCTTTTCATGCCGCAGGCGCGGCAGCATCGGGTGGTGCGTCCACGTCTGCTCGACCGTCTGAATGCGGGGCTGGGCTGCAAGCTGACCCTCATCTCGGCCTCGGCTGGGTCAGGCAAGACCACATTGCTCGGGGAGTGGACTAGCAGTAACGGACGCCCGACTGCGTGGCTGTCGCTCGACGACGGTGATAACGACCCAGTTCGATTCCTGTCGTACCTCGTTGCCGCCCTGGAGACCGTCGCGCCGACTACCGGTGCGTCAGTCCTGAGCTCGCTCCACTCTCCACAGCCGCCCCCAATGGAGACGCTCCTCACCGCGCTGCTCAACGACATCGGCAACGCCCCTGATCCGTTCGTACTCGTTCTCGATGACTACCATGTGATCGATGCCGAGACTGTGAACCGCGCTATTGCCTTTCTGATCGAGCACCTGCCCGCGCAGATGCATCTGGTCATCGCGACCCGCCAGGATCCACCACTGCCGCTGGCCCGGTTTCGCGCACGGGGGCAGATGGTCGAGTTGCGAGCGAGCGATCTGCATTTTGCGCTCGTCGAGGCCACAGAATTCCTCAATCAGATGATGGGACTCAGCCTCGCCCCGGCAGACATCGCGACACTTGAAGCGCGAACCGAAGGCTGGATAGCCGGCCTGCAGCTCGCAGCACTATCCCTTCAGGGCAATCACGACGCCTCCGGATTCGTTCGAGCGTTCGCTGGCAACCACCGCTACATCGCGGACTATCTCGTCGACGAGGTTCTGCAACGCCAGCCCGCATCGACCCGCACATTTCTGCTGCAGACTGCCATCCTCGACCGATTGCATGGCCCGCTATGCGACGCGGTCACCGGCCAGACGAACGGTCAGGCCATGCTGGAATCGCTGGAGCACGGCAACTTCTTCGTCGTAGCGCTAGATGACCAACGTCGATGGTATCGCTATCACCATCTGTTTGCCGACGTGCTGCGCGCACATCTGCAGGCGGAGCAGCCCGGACAGGTCGCGGCACTCCATAGACGCGCGAGCGAGTGGCACGGGCGATATGGCGCACTTCCTGATGCGATTCGCCACGCTTTGGCAGCCGGTGATTATGAGCGCGACGCGGACCTGATCGAACGCGCATTGCCCGCGCTGCGCCGTAGACGGCTGGGTGTCTCGTTGCTCGGTTGGCTGAAGGATCTGCCTGACGATCTGGTCCGTCAACGACCCGTGCTGAGCGTGTCGTACGCGTGGGCACTATTATCCGCAGGCGAGCTCGACGGAGTCGAGCCCAGGCTACGGGACGCCGAACGCTGGCTGGACAGCCCCGCTGTCGACATGGTGGTCGTGAACGAAGAGGAGTTTGACCAACTGCCCGGCACGATCGCCATCTACCGCGCCGCTCTCGCTCAGATACGTGGGGATAGTCGGGCAACCGCGGAGTTTGCCAGCCTGGCGCTCAACTACATCCAGCCGGACGACTATCTGCGACATGGTGCAGCGGCAGCGTTGCTGGGGCTCGCGTCGTGGACGATTGGCGACCTCGCTGCCGCCCACCGGCACTATGCAGCCGGCATGGCCAGCTTGGAGCGCGCCGGACATCTCTCCGACATGATCACTGGCGCGGTCACACTGGCATCCATCAGCTTGGCGCAGGGCCACCTGCGCGACGCGACGCGCATCCTGGAACAAGCGGTACGACGCGCCTCGCCGCAGGAAGAGCCACGCCTGTATGGGACGGCCGATCTGTTCGTGAGCCTGTCGGAGTTGGACCGCGAGCGCAACGATCTCCCAGCGGCTCTCCAGCATTTGCAGCGCGCCGAGGATCTTGCTGTTGGCTCAGGAGTCCCACACGACCGATCGCGCTGGTGCGTCGCGATGGCACGGATCAGGAGCGCACACGACGATCTGGACGGAGCCCTCGCCTGGCTCGATGAGGCGGACCGTCACTACATTGATGACTTCATCCCCAACGTTCGTCCCATCGCGGCGCTGCGAGCGCGCATGTGGGTTGCCCAGGGGAAGCTGGACGAAGCGCTTGGCTGGGCACGCACGCAGGGTCTCAGCATCGAGAACAGCCCGACCTATTTGCGCGAATTCGAGCACATCACTCTGGCCAGAGTGATGCTCGCCCAAGAGACGAGCAGCCACGCACACTCAGAGCGCGAAGCCGTCATGGACTTCCTTGGCCGCCTCTTGCTAGCCGCTGATACTGGCGAAAGGCGGGGTAGCGTCATCGAAATCCTGCTGCTCCAGACACTCGCCCATCAGGCGCACGGCAACCGCGCAGCGGCGCTCAGGTCGTTGGAACGTGCGCTGGCACTGGCCGAACCGGAAGGCTACATCAGGATCTTCGTTGATGAGGGGCCGCCGATGGCGACGCTGCTTGGCGCGGCTGATAAGACCGGCGCGACCTCCGCGTATGCCCGCCAGCTGGCTGCCGCGTTCGGCACATCCGGGGATGGCACAGCCACGAGGCAGGCACTGGCCGAGCCATTGAGCGAACGCGAGCTCGACGTGCTTCGCATGCTCGCAACCGATCTCGACGGACCCGAGATCGCCAACGAGCTCATGATCTCGCTCAACACCATGCGAACCCATACAAAAAGCATCTATAGCAAGCTCGGTGTGAACAACCGCCGGGCTGCCGTGCGTCGTGCCGATGACCTCCGGCTGCTGTCGAGACCTCGCCGGCACTTGGGCTAGCGTCTACAACCGCTTCTCTCCACAACCGCCGCTCCGAAAAATCACCACATCAATCACCACAGGTGGTGATGTGTGCTCACCCTTCTGTCGCCTACGTTCTGATCAGACCATGAACGTCCGCGATACGCGAAGGGAGCACGATGAATCCATCAGATGGTTCGCCCAACGGCGATCACGAGCACACGCCCGGGCGGTATGAAATCCGCGTCACGGGGCACCTCGACGAACGGTGGGCCGATTGGTTTGACGGTTTATGTCTTGTCCACGAGAGCGACGGGACGACCGTCATCTGCGGACCGGTAGCCGACCAGGCCGCATTGCATGGATTACTGCGGAAAGTAGGTGATCTGGGATTGCCGTTGATCTCGGTCAATCGCGTCACACCCGACTAGACATCGCATCAAGCACAAGAAGAAAGGGCACATCCGCATGCTACTCAGTGTCTGGCGCGTAGCTAGCCCGAACACCACGCACCACGAGGGAGTCCACCGAATCAACATCTACCTGCTGAGGTTGCTCTTCATCCTGATGTTCCTCTTTCTGGGAAGAGACGCCTGGACCGAGGTTCTGACGCATCAGGTCCCGTGGGACCCCGATCAGGCGGTGGCATGGTGCGTCTGGGCATCGTTCTCGATATTGGCGCTGTTGGGGATCTTCCGGCCCCTTCGAATGCTGCCCCTGGTGATGCTTGAGATCATCTACAAGGTGTTGTGGCTGATCGTGGTGGCCTACCCACTGTGGTCGACCAACCAGTTGGCGGACGCGCCCAGGGCCGAACACCTGACATATGTGTTCCTGCTCGTTGTGCTGCCGATCGTCGCCATGCCATGGAAATACGCATTCGCTCACTACATTCGAGGACACGCTGAGCCAGACGTCTCGCGGCAGACCGCCCACGCGTAAATCGGTCGCGCTCCACATCCTGCTCCAGACATGACGCGAGTCTCGCATTCATTCACACATGAAGGGAATCAACATGACAGCCACCAGTCAAACGACGCCAACACAACGAACCTCGATGGATTCATTACAGAAGACCGCATTGATCGCCGGCTTGTTTTATCTGCTCACCTTTGTCTCCATCCCGACACTTGCGCTCTACGGTTCGGTGCATGAAGCGAACTACATCATCGGATCTGGCCCAGACACTGCATTGATCGTTGGCGGAATCCTGGAGATCATCGTAGCCCTCGCTGGCATTGGCACCGCTGTGGCGCTATATCCGGTGATCAAGCGGCAGCACGAAGGAATGGCGTTGGGTCTCGTCGCCTCGCGGACACTCGAAGCCGCCGGCATATTCGTCGGCGTCGCGAGCCTGCTGTCGATCGCCGCCATGCGCCAGGACGGCGCCACGGCCGATGCCGTGGTGATGGGTCAGGCGCTCGTCGCCTTTTACGACTCGATGTTCCGCATCAGCCAGGGCCTGATACCGGCAGTGAACGCCGTGTTGCTGGGCACGATCCTGTACCGCACGCGCCTTGTGCCACGGGCTCTGCCCACGCTCGGCTTGGTCGGGGCAGTCATGCTCGTCACATCCAACGTCGGCTCGCTATTCGGCCTCTGGGACCAGGTATCCGTAGTGACCGCGATCGCCACCCTGCCGATCGCGGTCTGGGAATTTGGCCTCGGCGTCTGGCTGGTCGCCAAGGGCTTCAACACACCTGCATTAACTTCTGCCGCTGCGCTGACCGCCCTCGAGGAACCCCAGCCCATCGTCTGACGCAGTCTCGATCCGCTATCGATACAGCAACGTACGAGAGGAATCCGCATGGCAACAGACGCAGCGACCAAGTATCCGGTGACCTTTACGGTTGACTACCCCGATCGGCCAATGAATCGGCTCACGACGGCATTCCGCATCCTCCTGGCAATCCCGATCTTCGTTATCCTCGGGCTGTTCGGCCAGAAATCCACCATCATGATCGGCGCGGGAGGGCTACTGGTCGTGCCGATTCTGCTCATGATCGTCATTCGTCAGAAATATCCGCGTTGGTGGTACGAATTCAACCTGCATCTGCTGCGCTTCTCGAATCGCGCGATCGCCTATCTGGCGCTTCTCAACGATGAGTACCCATCGACCGATGAGGAGCAGGGAGTCCATCTGGAGATGAGCTACCCTGACGTAAAGAACGATCTGAGCCGTTGGGCGCCGCTCTACAAATGGTTCCTGGCCATCCCTCACTACTTCGTGCTGACATGGTTGATGGTCGGCGTCGTGCTCGCTGTGCAGATCGCCTGGTTCGCGATCCTGATCACCGGTCGTTACCCCCGCGGGCTGTTCGACTTCGTCGTCGGCGTCCTACGCTGGCACAACCGCGTTGTCGGCTACGCGATCGCGCTCGTCACTGACCAGTACCCACCGTTCAGCCTCAAGCAGTAGCCCGACGTCACTACACCCGCACGCATCGACGGCTTGCCCGCGCTGAAGACCGGCCGGGCAAGCCATTACCCACGCCGTGTGGCAAGGACAAGTGCTCCAATTTCTGTGCCCCAACTCAGCACTCTGCGCCGACGTTACGCTATACTCCCCGCTACCGGTATAAGCGGAAAGCAGAGGCAGGCGAGATGAAGCTGATCTTCGCGATCGTCCAGGACGAGGATGTTGACAA
>CALMXF010000375.1 GCA_937870985.1 uncultured Chloroflexota bacterium | reverse complement strand
GACGGAGCTTGCGCAGCGCCTTCGCCTCGATCTGGCGGATGCGCTCGCGGGTGACGCCGAATTCCCGGCCCACTTCCTCCAGTGTCCGGCTACGACCGTCCTCCAGACCAAAGCGCAGCTCAAGCACCCGGCGCTCGCGTTCGGAGAGCTGGCTCAGGACGCGCTCCATCTGCTCCTTCAACATCTGTTGTGAAGCGGCATCGGCAGGCGCGAGTGCCTTCTGGTCCTCGATAAAGTCGCCGAGGCTGGAGTCTTCCTCCTCACCAATCGGCATATCGATCGATATCGGCTCCTGTGAGATCTTCTGGATATCCCGCACCTTCTCAGGCGTGAGATCCATCTCACGGGCGATCTCCTCGGACGTCGGCTCGCGCCCAAGCTCCTGCTGTAGCCTCCTCGATGTCCGGATCAGCCGATTGATCGTCTCGACCATGTGGACCGGTATGCGGATGGTGCGCGCCTGGTCGGCAATCGCTCGAGTGATGGCCTGACGAATCCACCAGGTTGCATATGTCGAGAACTTGAATCCTTTATGGTGCTGGAATTTCTCGACGGCGCGGATCAGCCCGAGGTTGCCCTCCTGAACGAGGTCGAGCATCGACATCCCGCGCCCGACATACTTCTTGGCAACGCTGACGACCAGCCGCAGATTCGCCTCGGTGAGGTCTGTGCGGGCCACATCGCCTTGCTCAACTCGCTGCAGGTAAGTCTGGCTCATCTGTGGCGCGGCTTCGGTCAGCAGCGCAGATGCCTCGTCCTGGTCGATCATTGCGTCCGGCGCGGCGATCCGGCGCTGGATGGAGCGCGGCAACAGGTCCCACTCGACCCGGCGACGGCGTAGCTCCTCCTCAAGCGCTCCGGTGGTGATCCCGAACCCGTCGGCAACGGACTTGAACAACGCATCCGGAAGCTGGGTTATCGGCAAGACAGCGGCAAGCATCCGCATCTTCGAGTCGGCGCGCTGGTCGGGGTAAGCCTCCTGGTAGAGCACCTCAGCAAATCGCCAGCCTTCGGAGAAGGAGAGATACACAGTTCGGCCAATTTGCTCGGCGAACTCGCTGACAGCCTGGCGGATGCGGATATCGGGTCTCTCGGCCCTGCCTTCGGTGAGTCGCAGCGCCAGGCGCGCCAGGTGGTCCCTTCGTTCCATCCGCTGTGCCAGATCGACCTCTTGTTGGGCAGTAAGCAGTGGCACACGCCCGATCTCGCGAAGGTACATACGCACTGGGTCGTCGAGGCTGACACCTGAGAGGTCGATATCAGCGATCCGCCTGTCGACGAAGAGATCAAGGCGGCTCTCCCCTTCATCTTCATCGGCATCCTCGGCATCGGCGCTCGGGCTGTCGATCTCATCGGCGACATGACTGTCACCACCGATCGAAATACCGAGCTCCGTGAGCCGCGCCTCGACCGCGTCGCGTGTCGCTCGATCCTTATCGACATCGACGAGTTGGCGAACGTCATCCCAATTCAGGGCGCCATTCGCTTCGGCACGCCGGACGAGCTGATTCACCAGCGATTCATCCACCTCGAAAGCGCCCGGTGGCGGGTCAGCTATGGGGCCGGGATCTGCCTTACGGTCGTCTCGATTGCTCAGATTGTCGGTGTTGTCTGGCACGAAGGGGTCTCCCTGGAGCTACTGGATGAGACTGACCGGTGAACGCCGATCTGTAATGCTGGTCGATCGTCAGCCCGGCGCTTCCCGGGTGACGGCTGAGGGAGGCGGCGCATCGTCGATATCGCGCCGGAGCAGATCGTCGACCGTCTCCCGTCGCTGTGTCAGGCGGCTCTCGCCATCTTCAACGAATACAACGGCCGGACGTAGCGACTGGTTGTAATTGCTGGCCATCGCCAGACAGTACGCGCCGGCTGCCGGAATCGCCAGATAATCCCCTCGGGCGAACGGTGGCAGCGCGACACGCTCGATGAGAATATCGCCCGACTCACAATACTTGCCGGCAATCGTCACAGCCGCGAGGTCTCCTTCGCTCGGCCGGCCGACGAGCTCGGCAGTATACGCCGCGCCATACAGCGCCGGGCGGATATTATCCGCCATTCCGCCATCGACGGAGACGTATGTCCGGACGCCAGGAATCTCCTTGCGCGCGCCGATCGTATAGACCGCGACGCCGGCCTGACCGACAATGGTGCGGCCAGGCTCGATTGTCAGCACGGGCGGGGATATTCCGTACTGCGCGGACGACTCTCGAGCGCAGGCTGCCAACGCGGCAACATACTCCTCCACTCGTGTATCGGGATCCGTCGCTTCATATGGGATACCAAGGCCGCCGCCAGGGCTGATCTCGCCGATCTCGACGCCATGGGCATCACGCATCTGTGCCGCGAAACCGAACAGCGTTTCCACGGTGTCGACGAACGGATCGATCTCGAAGATCTGCGAACCGACGTGAGCGTGGAATCCATTCAGCTGGAGCCCCGGAATTCGCTGGATTCGGCGGACGGCCTCCTCCGCTTGTCCATTCTGGATCCCCAGCCCGAACTTCGAGTCGGGAATACCGGTCTTGCGATAATCGTGGGTATGAACATCGATGCCGGGGTTGACCCGCACCAGCACTGCCTGCGGTTGTGGGCGGCCGGCAGCGAGCTCCGCCAGCATGTCGATCTCGTCGAAATTATCGACGACAACCGTGTCGATCCGGCTATCAAGCGCTAGCCGCAGCTCCGCGGCCGTCTTGTTATTCCCGTGGAAGTGGATCCGATGTGCCGGGAAACCACAGGCGAGCGCGTACGCGAGCTCCCCGCCCGAGACGACATCAAGCCAGAGTCCCTCGTCAGCGATGATTTCGAGCAGTGCCCTGGACATCCCGGCCTTGCCGGCATACACAACGCGCGGACGAACCCAGGCATCTGCGAACGCGCGACAATATCTTCGACATTGCTCGCGGATCGTCGCTGTGTCGAAGACGTAGAGTGGCGTGTCGTAGGTGTCCGCTAGCTCGGAGAGTGAGACATCAGCGATCCGGAGTGCGCCACTGGAATCGCGCATAGCCGTCATGGGCCAGAGCATCAAGCCCCCTTTTTCGTATCTTCGCGCCGGGTCGGCTTCGAAGAACCCGAAGAGGACGCCGGCCCGGCTGCGGTGATGCAGTCGCGCGCGCCACGGCGTAATCTCTCAAGTGGTGCACAGTATACGCCCGCTCGTGCCTCGATACGGGCAGGACTGGCAGTCTCCATCGCTCGGTTTCGTACACTACGATCGACGGCCCGCCATGGACAGGGCGGGGAAGAGAGACCCGGGAGGGAACGAGCATGGCGGGGGACACGAGTCAGGCCACGAGGACCGAGCGCGACTCGCTGGGCGAGCTGCAGGTGCCAGCGGACGCGTATTACGGCGTCCAGACGATGCGAGCGCATCACAACTTTCCAATCAGCGATCTGCGCTTTCCGCGACGGTTCATTCGCGCGCTGGGGCAGATCAAGGGCGCGGCTGCGCGAGTCAACAACGACCTCGGTATCGTCGATCCGCGACTCGCGGACGCGATAGTCCGGGCAGCAGCCGAGGTTGCCGAGGGGACGTTCGACGACCAGTTCATCCTCGACATCTTCCAGACTGGGTCTGGCACGTCGACGAACATGAATGCCAACGAGGTTATTGCGTCCCGCGCCAACGAGATCCTCGACGAAACACGCAATGGAACGACTCCGGTCCACAAGAACGACCATGTCAACGCCGGCCAGTCGTCGAACGATGTCATCCCGACTGCGATCCACCTGGCGGCCCTGTCGGCAATTGCCGAGGATCTTCAGCCAGCGCTGGAACGGCTCGAGACATCGCTAAGAGCCAAGGCCGACGAGCTGATGCCGGTGATCAAGACCGGGCGCACGCATCTGCAGGACGCGACGCCAATCCGCCTCGGGCAGGAATTTCTCGGCTATGCGGGGCAGATTGAGCGAGGTCGAGCGCGCGCAGCGGAGGCGATCGGGGAGCTTCGCGAAGTGGCCCTCGGTGGCACGGCAGTCGGCACCGGGATCAACACGCACGCGGAATTCTCCGACCGTGTCTGCCGCATTCTGAGCCACGAGGCCGGGGTTGAGATCGTTGAATCCACGAATCACTTCCAGGCACAGAGCACGCTCGATGGCGTTGTCGCGGCCAGTGGCGCGCTGAAGACGATCGCGGTGTCGCTGCTCAAGATTGCCAACGACATCCGCTGGCTCGGCTCCGGGCCGCGAGCTGGCATCGGCGAAATCGAGCTTCCCGCGGTCCAGCCTGGCTCGTCGATCATGCCGGGCAAGGTGAACCCGGTCATTGCAGAATCGGTCGCAATGGTCTGCGCACAGGTGCTTGGCAACGACGTCACAATCAACATCGCCGGCCAGTCAGGCAATTTCGAGCTGAATGTGATGATGCCGGTCGCCGTCTACAACCTGCTTCAGTCAATCGAGCTGCTGGCCACCAGCTGCGAGAACTTCGCCGAGCAATGCATCGACGGGATCGTCGCAACAGGCCGCGGACCCGAAATGGTCGAGCGGGGCCTGATGATCGGCACTGCTCTCGCGCCGATCGTCGGCTACGACGCCGCGGCCGCGATCGCGAAGGATGCCGCAAAGACCGGACGGACAATCCGCGAGGTCGCGCGGGAGCAAACCAGTCTGTCTGACGCTGAGCTCGACCGTATCCTCGACCCGGCGCAGATGACCGAGCCGGGGACGACGCTGGCCGGTGGCGGGGGCTGATCGGACAACAGAGTCCGACTGCTTGCTCCGGAAGAGGTGATTCCCGACGAGGTCCGCCTGACCGCTGGAAGGCGGACCTCGACAGGCCGGCCGCAAGACGTCCCGGTCCCACGACCCACCGTTGGGAAATCAGCGCTGACCAGGAACGCGACACCGAATACGGCGCCGCGGACAGCGCAACGAGGGAACATCGTCGTACCCTCATGGGAGCCTGGTATCAAGTAACCGGTCTTCGACGCGGCTGGGAAGCTCCCGGGTGAACGGTAAGCCACCGTCGATTGTCAGGGTATCGTGTAATGTACGTATTTTCTATCGCTGAACGATCTAAATGAGATGCCGTTCGACGCCGATTCTCGTCGCCGCAGCGCGTGCCGAGACGCCGAGCTTGCGGTAAATCGACGACAGATGCGTCGTCACTGTTCGGCGGCTGACGCTGAGCTCGTTCGCGATGTCGCCGTCGGTCAGCCCTTTGGCGACAAGCCGCAGGACTTCGGTCTCACGCCGGCTGAGATGGCGCGGCTCGCCGCCATTCTCTGCAATACCCCACCACCCCCGAGTTCGAGAAACAAATCCCGACCAGGACGTTGCGCCAATCTGGGCGAATGTGTCGACTGCCTCGTCGAGTGTCGAACGCGCCGCCGTGCGGTCACCTCCACGGTTCTGTAGCTCGGATAGCATGATCATCCCGATCGCCTCCTCGAGGCGATGTCGACACGCCCGCGCCAGATCAATCGAGCTATCAAGCTCGATTCGCGCCTCGGCGACCCGTCCTGCGTGTATCAACGAGCGGGCGAGCAGCCGGTGTGCCGTCACCAGCACAATGGGCTGGCGTGGCGACGATGCTAGCTGTACCGCCTCGTTCGCATACCGGTCGAGATCCGGGAGGTTGGCTGTGGCGAACGCATGGACGGTTCGTGCCACGGCCAGCTCCGCCCGACCCGACACAGCGCCGCTCCAGTTCAGCCAGCGCTCCATCGCATCGATCCAGATCGGCGCTTCCTCCGCGACGCTCCAGAGCACGCAGCGCAACGCGGAGAGATAGAGCAGTTGAAACCCAGCAAGATAGTGGGTCGTGCCCGGGAGGGTCGCCGCGCCGGCCGGCAGAATCTCTGCAACGACGCGAGACAAGAGCTCGCGATCCTCCGAGTGAATGGCGATCGTCGCCAACGCCGGCACGACAATCCAGTTCAGGCGGTCGGCCGGGTTGATCTGCCCGGCTGTCTCCCGCACCGCTTGCCAGTCGCCTTCAATCACCCGAAGCGGAAGAGTTGTTATAGCAGCAGGGGGCATGCCGCCCGAGGGCACAGCGCGGCTCCAGACATCCGCTGCCGCGCGCGCTAGCCAGTCACGCCGACCGATGTCATCGGCGTAATACGGCAGCGACACAAAGAGCAATTCGTCAAGATACGATTCACCGAGCTGGTGGCCGAGGCCCACCGAGCCGTAGGCCTGTCGTGCGGCTTCAAAGGCTTCACTCGCGGCCGCAGGCTCGCCGAGCATCGCAAAGCTGATAGCTCGGCCAGTGTAACCGTCGCCAATCCCCGACCGGCTCAGCCCCGGACTCCCGACCGCGGCCGGGGACGAGGCTGGATCGAGGCTATCGGCGAGCGTCAACGCGTCGTGAACGTGGCCGGCAAGGCCGAGCCAGGCAATCAGGGCGCCCCGATGCTCGCCGTATTCGCGCGAACCAAAGCTCTCGACGATCTGCAAGCGACTGTAGTCATCGTCGCTCAGGCGTTCGATTTCAGCAATCGCAGTAGCCATCTCGGCGATGCCAGCTTGCACCTGCCGCAACCAGCATCGCACGAAACCGCGATGGTAGTGCGTTCCAGCAAGAAGCGCCGCGTCGTCCATCGTCAGGGCAACCGAATGAGCCTCGTCAAGCAGGTCGAGAGCACGGTGAAGATCGAGATAGCGCCACATGAGCGCCGCACGGTACAGTAGCCAACCGACGGCGGCGTCACGGCCCGGGATACCCCGAGTCAGCGCAATCGCGTCCTCGAAGCGCGCCGCCGCAGCGGCCCAGTCTCCCGCCCGCTGGGCCTGCTCAGCAGCTCGCACGAGCCACTCCGCGCCCGCCGGGTCGTGCGCCTGATACAGGTGAGTCGCCACCTCGTCGACGTCGGGATGACCAGCGCTGGCCAGAGCCAATCCAATTCGTTGGTGGAGATCCTGGCGGCGTGTCAGCCCGATACTGTCATAAACCGACTCCCGACCGAGCCTGTGATAAAAGGAAATTGAGCCGGTGGCGGAGACGTCGCGCAGCACATACAGCTCGATTGACCGGTCAATCGTCTGGCGAAACGTCTCGTCGTCAACTCCCGACAGCTCCTGCCAGAGCGGGAAGTGGGCGGGCATGATGTCCTCACCGATCACCGCCGCGATCTCGATCACATCGCGGCCAGCATCGCCAAGTACTGCGATCCGGTTATCGACGATCTGACGGATGAGGGGCGGGATGAGAAGCCGATCCAGCGCCCCGAGACGCCAATCGCCTCCACCGCTCGTCGCCGGAGCCAGCACACCTTCGTCTCGGAGTGTCCGGAGCAGCTCCTCGGCAGCCAATGGAGTCCCCTGGCTCGCGGCGTGGACGTAGTCGGTCAGGCGATCGATATCGGCAGGGGCGAGTGGTTGCCCGGCTGTAATGAGCTCGCGTAGCGCCGACCGATCGAGGCGACGCAGCGTGATATGCGTCGCAGCAGACTCACGGACGAGTGACGGGAGGTGTTGGTAGAGGGGATGCCCCCGCCCGATATCCACGTCGCGATAGGTCGCAACGATCAATATCGGCATCTCGACGATCTGCCTGGCCAGCTGTCGCAATAGCTCAAGGCTCTGAGGATCTGCCCAGTGGATGTCTTCGAGGTGGATGAGGACAGGCCCACTCTGTGCGATCGTCGCGATCCATGCGGTCAATCTGTCCAGCCAGCGCGCGAGGTTATCATCGGTCTGTGAGTCGAGGGCCGGCGCGGCCAGGGCAACAGCATCCGGCGAACGTAGCAGATCGCGCCAGATCGAAAACGACGGCGTCTCGCTCAGCTCGTACGCACGACCGATGAACGAGATCGGCGGCTCGTCGGAGTGATCGGATAGAAATTGTCGGACAAGCGCTGTCTTGCCGATGCCGATTTCTCCGCCGACCAGCACGAGCAATCCGCGACCCGACCGTGCCGAGCGGAGCGCATCATCGAGGATCCGCAACTCCTGGTCGCGTCCAACTATTCGAGCCCGGCGCTCAGCAGCATTGGATCTATCGTGTGAGTCAGCCATGCGATCGAGCCACGCTCCGAACCTGTCTTTCTGGTTTCTCTACGGAACACGTGGCGAGGAGAGCCATCGTCGGGAAGTATAGCGGACGATTTCTCCCTGCTCGGTTCGGCACTGCGGACTTTCGACTATCATCAACTCCGTCAATCGTCAGCCCCGTCGCGTCAGCCTCGAAGAACGACAGGAGCCAGCAATGATGGACGATCACCATGTGGCCGAGGCCGTGACGACCACGAACAACGAGTCAGCCATCGAAGAACCTCCGACCCTGCCTGCTCTCCCCTACCGGGTTGCGCCTGGGACGCGCGTGCGGCTGGACGAGATCAATCCCGACGACATCGGGAATATCGCGACGAAGAAGAAGGCCAAGAAAGAGCTAAAGAAGCTCGTCGGCCAGATCACATCCCTGCAGGAACGGCTCTACGCCGAGAATCGTCAGAGCCTGCTGGTCGTCTTGCAAGCGATCGACACCGGCGGTAAAGATGGCGCCGTTCGTGGAGTATTCAGCGGAGTCAACCCCGAGGGCGTGCAAGTCTGGTCGTTCAAAGCGCCGAGCGTCGAAGAGCTTGAGCACGATTTCCTCTGGCGCATCCATCAGCGTACCCCGGCTCGACGGATGATCACCGTCTTCAATCGCTCGCACTATGAGGATGTGCTGGTTGCGCGGGTCAAGCATCTCGCGCCGGAGGCAGTGTGGCAGAAGCGGTTCGCGACGATCAACGATTTCGAGCGGATGTTAGCCGAGAACGGCACGACGATCCTCAAGTTTTATCTGCACATCTCGAGGGATGAGCAGAAGCGTCGCTTGCAGTCACGGCTCGACGACCCCGACAAACACTGGAAGTTTGAGCTAGCGGATATCACGGAGCGCGGGTACTGGGACGATTACACGGTGGCGTTCGAGGACGCGATCAGTCGCTGCTCGACCGACCATGCGCCCTGGTTTGTCATCCCGGCCAACGCAAAGTGGTTCCGAAACGTCGCGATCGCCCGGACGGTCGTCCGAACCCTGGAGGCGATGAACCCGCAGTTTCCTCAGAATCCCCAGAATCTCGACGGCATCGTCATCCCGGATTGACCCGCCGCTAGTGGAAGTCGTGCGAGGCCGGCGCGGCAAGGCGCAGCTCGGTCAGCTGCTCATCACTGATATCGCCCGATAGCTCGCCGAGCCGGCCGGCCTGCGAGAGCAGAGCTGCGATCGGCTCGGTCACTTGTGGGCCGGATGCATGTGGCCGGTCGATTGCCACGACATCCTGAGCGATGATATTGACCGTTCCGTCGCGGAGCTGCAGCCGGCCGGTCACGATCAGAAACGGATAACCACGGACAACGGCGCGGTGCTCCTCGTAGACCGGCTGATGAACGATGACATTCGCCAGACCGGTCTCATCCTCCAGCAACATGAACATCAATCCTTTAGCCGTGGCCGGCCGTTGGCGGCAGACGACCAGCCCGGCCAGCCGGACGAGACCGCCGTCG
>CALMXF010000374.1 GCA_937870985.1 uncultured Chloroflexota bacterium | reverse complement strand
AGTGAATCGGGGGTGGCGATGGCGCGGGTCATCCTGATCGTTGTTGCGGTGGTTTTGACCATCTGGCTGCTTGGCGCGGTTGTTGGTCTGCTGAGCCGCGTGCTGCTGGTATTGCTGGTCGTCGTCGTGCTGGTGCTCGTTCTCCGCACGCTGACGGGCGAGCGACGGCCGTAAGCGCGAACAGGCAGCCCCGAGTGTCTTGACGTGCGAGCGCTCGCCAACGATCATCCGCCGGGCGGTAGACGTTGGGAGAGGGGCGGGCGCGTGCGCGAGGGGGTTGTCAGCATCGGCGAGGACCGGACGGTCTTTCTGACTCTCTGCCTTGCAACGTCGCTCAGCGTCCTCACATCGCTCTCGCTCTCGCCGTTCCTGCCAGCGATCGGCGGGGATCTCAACACCTCGACAGCTCTGCTCGGCCAGGCGGTGATGGTCTCCTCGCTGGTCGGCGGGATCGTCGGGCTGGCGATCGGCCCGTCGGCCGAGTGGCTCGGCTACCGCCGCCTGCTGTTGCTTGGCCTGATCGCGCTGGTGATGTGCAACGTCGGAATTGCGCTGGCCCCCGCGTTCGGCTTCCTCGTCGCGGCCCAGCTGCTGAGCGGGCTCAGCGCGGCGACGATCTCGCCGATGGCGTTTGCGATCGCGGGGATCCGCTACCATGGCGATGTCCGCCGTCAGGTGATCAGCAGAATGTTCGCCTCGGCCTCGGTCGCCAGCATCGTTGGCTTCCCGATTCTGACCTTCATCGCGAGCCAGTCGTCGTGGCGCTGGTCGTTTGTGGCGCTGGCGTTCATTGCTGTGGCCGGCCTGGTGTTCACCGCTGCCACGCTCGATGCCGATGTCATCTCCGCCCACGAGCCGTTGCGGCTCCGCGCGCTGCTGGCGACCTATGTCCCGCTATTGCGGCACCCACCGGTTGCGCTCGTGTACGCCGCCCAGTTCTGCCGCGGCGTTGCCTGGACGGGATTGCTGACCTACATCGGCGCGTTTCTGGTCGAGCAGATGGGGCGATCGCTGCAGGAGGCCGGCCTGATCTGGCTGGCGCTTGGGCCTGGGTTCATGACTGGCAGCCTGCTGGTCAGCGGGCCTCTGCGCCATATTCCGGCGCGGCGCACGTTCTTCGTCACGGTTCTGGCGATGGGGGCGTTGATCGCGGTCGTCTTCGTTGTCCAACCACCGATTCTGCTGACATGGGCAACGCTCCTGGGCGCGGCGTTCTTTGGCGGAATCGCCGAGGTGACGGCGGTGACGATCATGTCTGGCGAAACGCCGACCACCCAGGGGACAACGATGGCGCTCAACTCGTCGATCACCCGCTTTGGCACCGCGGTCGGCGCACTGACCGGCGGCCTGCTGCTGGCGGTTGGCAATTATTCGGCGCTGGGGTTAGGCCTCCCGCTCGTTGCGCTGGCTGCGGCGTTGGTCTGCATGGGGTCCGGTCGGGGGACGACGGCAGGACGTGCTGTGCGCGAGGGCATCGCGTAGAGACAGGTCCCTGCCTGCCAGCTCCGCCCCATGCCGGGGCAGGCGCGAGCCGATTCGTCAGCGCTTCGCGTTTGCCGGGCAGCTCACCCAGGAGAGCCGCAGTTACCGGTGGCATCCGTGCGCTCGTTTGCCAGTCCGGCGGCGTCTGCCACCCTCTGGAGCGGACGCCCTGCCCGCGATAGCTGACATAACCGGCTCGCGTCTGCCCGGGCTGCCTCGCTTGCCGTCACCCCTGCCCCGCGCACCGGCCGAGCATCGCGCGGATGGCATCAGTCTCGGTTGGGCCGGAGCCAGCGACCATGCGGCGGTGGGCGTCGCAGCAGGAGCCGTTGCTGGCCGGCCTCGCCAGGCCAACGGCCACCCACTGAGTCGCGGCCGGCTGGGTCAGGTAGTACTCAACCAGGCAGTTGCCAGTGTCCAGGCACATCTCGAAGTGATCGGGGGTGGGACTCGTGATCGTTACAGACATGGCGTTGTTCCTTTCCTGCCTCCAGGTCCGCCTTCCTCAGCCATCATGCGCCGTCGACCAGGCATATTCATTGCGCTGGGGCAAACTCGGGAGGCCAATTCGTGCGATGATCGGCGTGTGTCGCGGGTTCTTGTGAGGAGGGACGATGGTTGATGGACGGCGCAGGCCGCTGAAGATCGGGTTCGGGCTGCCGGATTCGGAGGATGCTCGGACGGGAACGACGGCGTCGTGGCGCGAGATCGCGGCGGTGGCGCTGCGCGCGGAGGCGGCCGGCTTCGATTCGGTCTGGGTCCAGGACCATCTGCTCTTCCGGCTGGCAGACGGCAAGACCGAAGGTGTCTGGGAGTCGTTCTCGATGCTCTCGGCGCTCGCGGCCATCACCAGCCGCGTCGAGGTCGGCACGCTGGTGACCTGCACGTCGTTCCGCAACCCTGCGCTGACGGCGAAGATCGCCGACACGATCGACGAGATCAGCGGTGGCCGCGTGATCCTCGGACTCGGCGCTGGCTGGCACGAGCCGGAGTATCGCGCGTTCGGCTACCCCTTCGACCACCGCGTGTCGCGCTTCGAGGAGGCGCTGCAGATCATCCACGGGCTGTTGCACGACGGTAAGGTCGATTTCGAGGGACGCTACTATCAGGCACGAGACTGCGCCCTGCACCCACGCGGCCCGCGCAAGCACGGCCCGCCGATCATGATGGGCACGACAGGCGAGCGGATGCTGGGGCTGACCGCCCGCTACGCCGATAGCTGGAACGTCTACTTCTCGCGCACCGGCAATACGCCGGAGGGGATGCTCCCGCTGCTGGAGCGAGTCGACGCGGCCTGCGAGGCAGCCGGCCGCGACCCAGCCACGCTGGCCCGCTCGGCGAC
>CALMXF010000373.1 GCA_937870985.1 uncultured Chloroflexota bacterium | reverse complement strand
TCCGCATCGGGACGGGAGCCTGGTGCGTCGCTGACGCTGACGCCAGACTCCGGCAGTTGCGACACGGCGGTGATGGCTACAGGAGGCGGGTTTATCACGGGGACAACGGTCACGATCTTCGCTGGCCCGACGCCGGGTGATGAATTCGGCGTTGTTGCTCGGGCTTTGGTCGCCGCCGACGGTCGTTTCTCCGCCCCAGTATCCACAGAGATGTTCCTGCCAGGCTGCCGTGGCGGGGCAATGCCCACTACGAGCGGCCAGCGCTACATGGTCGGAGCTATGACCGGGAAGGGGCCGAAGGAGGGCGACGACTGGCGCGAGCCGGCCGCGCAGGCGATCTTCACGCGCACGTTCTCCTCTGCTGACTACTTCCGGCTGATCTGGCAACGGACGGACCTCGCAGTCGCCAACGGTGCGAGCGACGAGACGTGGACGTGGGGTCCGACGCCACTGACGAAAGTGTTCCAGGAGCGCTACGACGACAGCCCTGGCGATAAGCGCAACGTCCAGTACTTCGACAAGAGCCGGATGGAGATCAACAACCCGGCCGGCGATACGGACTCGATCTGGTACGTAACCAACGGCCTGCTGGTCGTCGAGATGGTTGAGGGCTGGTATCAGACCGGCGACGATACGTTCGACAAGTCCCCCGATCCGGCCGAGGTCAACATCGCTGGCGACCCGACCGGCGCCGACGGCGTCGGGCCAACGTACGCCGACATCAACACCTTCGGTCTGCGCGCCAAGCCGGCCGCGGTGGTTGGGACCGCGATCACCAGCCGCATCAACGGCGTGGGCACGATCACGGCCGATAAGGCATTGGCGACGCACGGCGTCACCGGCGCACACCGCGTCACCATGCCGGGTATCGACCACACAGTGGCGTCCGTCTTCTGGAACCGGATGGTTGCGATCGGGGCGGACTACGACAACAACGCGTACTATGTGACGGGCCTACCGATCACTGAGGCGTACTGGTCGGCGGTGGCGGTCGATGGCACGACGCACGACGTACTGTGGCAGTGCTTCGAGCGCCGTTGCCTGACCTTCACGCCGGACAACGACGCCCAGTGGCAGGTCGAGATGGGCAACGTCGGCCAACACTACCACCGCTGGCGCTACGGCGATTAGGAACGGTCGCTTGACCATAGCTTGCCACAGGGCGCGATAGTTGGCCGTCGTCCTGCCAACTATCGCGCCCTTTCTATTGCGTAACACAGCATCATGGCTTCGTCTCCTGTGACAGTGCGTCCTGCAGCGAACGATCTCTCGACGATGTATCACAAACGCGCGGGGGAGATTCTTCGGCTGCGGCCTTCGAATGAACGAAGAAGGTGGCTGCTGGGGATGCACTACACTGTCCGCGCTTGCGGGTGTGTCATCCGAAGGTCTGCATAGCGTCGTCCCGTAATCGACGGGAATGGGAATAGGAGAGTGAGGGCCGAGGTGAGGATCGCGATCGGGGAGTTCGCCCACGAGACGAACACGTTCCGGGCCGGCACGACACCGGTCGAGGCGTTTCAGCGCCGCCACTGGCTGACGGGCGACGAGATCGTAGCCGGGCATCGCGGGGTGCGCGATAGCCT
>CALMXF010000372.1 GCA_937870985.1 uncultured Chloroflexota bacterium | reverse complement strand
GACGGATGCGTCTTCCCGGGATGCGTCAGTCATTCGCGCCGGAGCAGCGGCCGGACGTCGGGACGCGACAGACGGCAGGTCACCCAGGTGGCTCGGCTCCCGCCTTATCCCTCGCCGGTGAGGCGGGCGGCGCGGGCCGATGGCCGGCCGCGGATCCCCATCCTCCACCATCGCAATTCTCTTCCCTCCCTCCCTGTACCCGGGGCCGTCCCAGCGGCCCCATTTTCTTGTGCGTTGCATGGCGACGGAATATGTCCGCCCACAATGTGGTTAGGTTGGATGAACGCCGCGGTCGTGTGGTGACGTGAGATAGACCCCGGAGGAGGGAATCGCCAGGATGTCGATCAGCAAGGAACAGTTCGAAGGCGGGATCTCGGTCGACGCATTCGTCGATCAGATGAACGTCAACAAGGAAAAGTTCATCGAGAATATCGAGGCGTTCAACGTCACCGATGAGGATCGTGCGTTCTTTGCCGACCACCCGGTGTCAATCGCCGCGTTCGGCGAAGACTGGTGCACCGACGTGATCCAGTTTCTGCCTGTCGTCGCGAAGCTCGCCAACGACGTGCCATCGGTCACGCTCCGCGTCTTCAAGCGCGACGACAACCTGGACCTGATGCAGCCCTACCTGAAGGAGGGCAAGTATCAGTCGATCCCGGTCTTCGTTGTCTACGGCGCTAACTGGAACGAGCTCGGACACTTCATCGAGCGGCCGGCGGCAGTCACCGCCGAGATGGCCGTCGAGACACGACGCTTCGCCCACGAGAACGCCCACCTCGAAGGCATCAATCGCACCTACGAGCACATGCCCGAGGAGACGCGCCAGGCAGTGCGTGAGAATTCATCGCGCTTCCGCTGGGGCAGCATGGACGCCTGGAACCGCATCTTCGTCGACGAGCTGAAGGCCCTTGCCGCCAGCGGCGCGACCGCCGGAGTAACGGCGTAGGATAGCGCGTCACCCCCGCACACCTACTGCGGCCCCCTGCTCACGAAAACGAGTCCGCAGTGATATTCGTCACTCCCACAGCCCCATCTCGACCGCGACCTCGCGGACAGCTGGGGCTGTATTGCCGTCCGCGACGCTGCGCTTCATAAGATCCCAGGCGCGCGACTCGAGGGACGGAGAGATGTCCTGCAAGCGTAGCCGACGTGGGTCGAGGTCGTGGATGCGGACGCGCTCGAGCCCGTCGGCGTCCTTGAGGATGCGCAGCTCGTCGCTCCAGTAGTCGATCAGACGGTCGGGGCACTGGTGGCCGACGCAGAGCTCGGCGACAAAGCTAAGGTCGAGTCCCGCGGCAGCGGCGGGGCGGACGTTGGCGAACTCCGCCAGCACCCACGCGGATGCACGGACGCCATGGTCTCGATCGCCCCCGTCGGTCCAGCGCTTGATGTCGTGCAGGCCGGCCGCCCAGAACAGCTCCTCACGGCGTAGCGCTTCTGGAAATCGGTCAGCGATCTGGGCCGACCAGACCAGCACACGCGTGATGTGTCCGATGCCGTGCATCCCGGCGTAGTCGCGCGTCCTCTGCCGATCGAACCAGGCCCGCTCGGGGATGTACTGATCGAGCGCGCTCATCCGACGAACCGCAGGTCCAGTGTCGAGCGGATATCGCCGACGTGCTGGTGGCGGTTGGACTCCAGCCGTTCGCCGAATGCCGCCGCCAACGCGGTATCCTCGCCGGGCTTCAACGCGTCCAGCCGCCTCAGCAGGTCGCGGACGATCACGCCGTGGGCGCGGAACGACCCGTCCTCGAGCTTGACGGTGACACCGAGACCCTTGTCGCGGATCGCCAGACAGACCACCCCCTCGGCGCCATCCTTGGCCAGCACACGGCCGCCGGTGACATCCATCAGGATCGTGTTCAAACCCGCCGTGCCGGCCACCATGAACGGCTCGCGACCCATCGCCTCGCCGATTCGGCGGATTGCCTCGCGGTGCTCGGCCGGGGCGCTGTCCGGGTCGGCGATGA
>CALMXF010000371.1 GCA_937870985.1 uncultured Chloroflexota bacterium | reverse complement strand
AAACCTGGACGCCGCGAGCCGACCGCATGCCAACACTCACGACCGGCGCGATCGCTTTCGACCCCCATTCGCCGAACGTCGTCTACGCTGGCACAGGAGAAGGGGATTTCTACGCCGGCCTCGGCGCAGGAGTGCTGCGCTCGACGGATGGCGGCGCCACCTGGGCTGTCCAGGCTGCCGCGCCGTTCGTTGGCTCGGGTTTCCACGATCTGATCGTCGATCCCGCCGACAGCAACCACCTCCTCGCAGCCACGACCAGCGGCCTCTTCACATCGTCAGACGGCGGCGCCAGCTGGACCCAGCGTCGCACTGCCCGTGTCTGGTCGATCTCAATGCACCCGGCCGGCGGTGCGTCTGCCGAGGTGCTCGCGGCCTGCTCGGACGGGCTGTATCGCTCCGCCGATAGCGGACAGTCCTGGGCGATCGTCAATCTGCCGAACGTGCCGGCCAGTTGGAACCGACTCGCAGTCGACCATGCGCGGTCGAATCCAGCCGTGGCGTACGCGTTTGGCGCGGCAGGAAACGCGGCTTACCTGTATCGTCGCGGTCCTCGCGGCGTCTGGCAGCGTATCTCGACACCCGGCGACCTCAGCACCGGTCAGGCATGGTACGACTGGTATGTCGCCGCCGCGCCAGATGTGGATACACAGGTGTATCTCGGAGCGATCGAGGTCCATCGTGGAGACTTGTCCGGCAGCAATTGGGCCTGGACGACAATCTCGGCGAAGCAGTCCGGTGACAGCATCCATCCCGACCAGCACGCGATCACGTTCCATCCAACCGATCCGAACACGATCTTCGCTGGTAATGACGGCGGGCTGTACCGCTCGCCAAACCGCGGGGTGAACTGGCAGTCACTCAACGCGGGCCTGGCCATCGCCGAGATCGAGTACATGGCCCAGGACCCCGGTTCTGCGCGTTGGCTCATGGGCGGCACGCAGGACAACGGCACCATCAGCTACCCCGGCGGCGCCACCTGGGACCACATCGCCGACGGTGACGGCGGGGATTGTGCTGTCAACTCGATCGACCCGAACATGATCTTCCACTCGTACTTCTACATGGGCCTCGACCGATCTACCGACCGTGGCCAGACCTGGAAGTGGATCCCGACGGCCTCACGCGATCCCAACGTCTATCGGCAGCTCTTCTACCCGCCCGTCGACGGGCGCGGCGATACCATCGCACAGGCCGGCGAGTCCGTCTTTGTCTCGCGCGATAACGGGGATCACTGGGCGCAATTCGCGCTCCCGAATCGGATCGTCGCCAGCGCGATGTACGTGCCGACGCCGGATCTCGTCTACATCGGAACCTACAATGGACGCATCTTCCGAATCAGCTGGAACGGCTCGGCATGGAATGGCCCGACCGAGCTGACAAGTCCACGCGCCAACGCCTGGGTCAGCGACCTGTATGTCGATGCCACCAACACCAACCGGATCTGGGCGACACACACAACGATCGGCGGCGGGCGCGTCTTCCAGTCGACGGATGGTGGTAGCTCCTGGACCGATCGCTCGGCCGGGCTGCCGAGCCTGCCGATGAACGCCGTCGAGGTCGACCCCGGCAACCCGAATCGTGTCTGGGTCGCGGCCGATGTCGGCGTCTACCAGTCATTCAACGGCGGCGCGAGCTGGTCGTCATTCTCCAATGGGCTGCCGAACATGCTGGTCGTCGACCTGATTTACCACCGGCACGCACGGCTGCTCCGGGCGGGAACACGCAACCGCAGCGTCTGGGAGATCGCGGTAGATGGCGAGCTCCAGCAGCCGGTCTGCGGTGTCCAGTGGACCGGCACGCTCAACGCGCAACAGACCCAGCGCTGGTTCACCTTCAACTGGCCGGCCACCTGGCACATCGTCTGGACGGTCATGTCGACGACCGCGCAAAGCGGCGCGCCGCAGGTGAGATGGAACGTGCAGGTGGAGCGCGCAAACGCCGAGTTCATCACCTACTGGATCAGCGTCACCAATCTCACAGCCAGTCCGGTGACATTCGAGGGTCGCTACTGCATCCTCAGCTACTACTAGCGACGCGCGAGCAGGAGGGTTGACATGCATACAGGAATGCAATTCACAGGATCACTCGCAGCCAACCAGACCCAACGCTGGTTCACTTTCAACTGGCCGGCCACCTGGCACGTCGTCTGGTACATGGCGCCTACGTCACCACGGACTGGCGCGCCACAGATCGACTGGGATGTCGCGGTCGAACGGGCCTCCGCCGCCAACTGTACGTACTGGATCACGGTCAAGAACCTCACGAACCAGAATGTCACCTTCGAAGGCCGCTACGCGGTCATGAACGCGTGATCGGAGGACAAGCCATGCGGATCGTCATCGAGATCGACGAGCCTCGGACACCAGCCCCGGCCGAGATCAGCGTGACGCGGACTGGCCCGGCAGCTTCTGCCACAACTGAAGCGCCGGTGGAGCTCGGCGCGATCAGCGCCGGGCCGGCGGCCCCGCTTGCCGGGGGCGGCGGAGAGACGGCGCCAGAGATGTCAACAGACGAGGTGGCCGGCGCGCTCTCGGCCGGCGCCGCGCCCGTCCCAACCGACGCCGGCTGACACTACGCAGTGATGTGCGGGGGCACTGGCGGAAACCGGAGCCAGTGTCCCCTGTGGGATTCCCTACGCTTCTGATGTCGGGTAGGCA
>CALMXF010000370.1 GCA_937870985.1 uncultured Chloroflexota bacterium | reverse complement strand
GATGCGGCGCGGGCGGTCGCGACGCTCGATGTGCTGGCCGGCCTGGCCGAGATTGCCGCGCAACGTGGCTACACCCGACCGTCGTTGGTGAACGATGATCTGCTGGAGATCGACGGGGGGCGTCACCCGATCGTCGACGCAAACATGCCACGCGGCGAGTTTGTGCCGAATGATGTCCGCCTGTCCGACGCAGACGGCCGGATCGCGATCCTCACAGGCCCCAACATGGCCGGCAAATCTACCTACCTCCGACAGGTTGCGCTGATCGTCCTGCTAGCGCAGGTCGGATCGTTCGTGCCAGCAACACGGGCGCGAATCGGCGTAGTCGATCGTATCTTCACCCGCATCGGCGCGCAGGACGATCTCGCGAGTGGACAATCGACCTTCATGGTCGAGATGCTGGAGACCGCGGCGATCCTCAACCACGCGACCTCGCGCTCGCTGGTCGTGCTGGACGAGATCGGCCGGGGAACGAGCACGTATGATGGGCTTGCGATCGCAACGTCGATTGTCGAGTACATCCACAACACTCCGCGGCTGGGCTGCAAGACCCTGTTTGCAACCCACTACCACGAGCTGACCGCACTGGCTGACATACTGCCGCGCGTGCGCAACTTCCGGCTGGATGTCCTGGAGGCCGGGGATCGGGTGACGTTCCTCCATCGCGTCGTTCCCGGCGGCGCAGATCGGTCCTACGGCGTCTATGTCGCTCAGTTGGCAGGGATGCCGAAGCAGGTGGTGCGGCGGGCCAGCGAGGTGCTGACTGAGCTTGAGCGCGATGCGATCGCCACCAGCACAGCCGACCACCGACGCCAGTCCGTGCTTGCCCAATCCGCGACGCCCGTGCAGCTGACGATGTTTGGCGGCGTTCACCCTGCGGTTGCTCGGCTACGTGAGCTTGAAGTCGATGGCCTGTCTCCGCTCGATGCGCTGACGACCCTCTACGAGCTCCAACGCCTGGCGAGCGACCGGGATACCGGTTAGTAGCGCTATTGCAGGTGACGATGTGTCGCGATCGGGGCATCGCTCCTGGCGCGCAGTGGCTGAACGTGGAGCGGGTCTACATCATCCAGGTGGCCGGCGGTGGATGACAGAACGACGGACAGGTTGCCGGCCTGTCAATCGGACAGAGGAAGGCGCGCGAATGGACATCGAGACGATGCTGGTCGAGCTGATGGCGATCCCCGGGCCGACCGGGCGAGAGACAGCAGTGATGGACTGGCTCCGGGAGCGCTGGGCGGGCAAGTGCGAGCGGGTCTGGGAGACGAAGGTTGGCAACCTGCTCGCCCATGTCGGCGGCAGCGGGCCGGCGCTTCTGATCCAGGGGCACGCTGACGAGCTGTCGTTCGTCGTCCGCTCGATCGATGAGCGGGGGTTTCTCTGGCTATCGAATGGCCAGGCGCCGAGCACGAACGTTACCCATCGGTTTCCTGTTGGTCAGCCGGCGCTTGTCATCGGCCGAGGCGGGCGGATCGAGGGTCTCTTCGCCGCCGCCAGTGGCCATATCCTCACAGCGCGCCAGCGCGAGCACGAGCGAGTGGATCTCGACGATCTGTTCGTCGACATCGGGGCATCGTCGCGCGAGGAGGCGCTGGCGCTGGGCGCTCACGTCGGCGCGAGCGTCGTCTGGAACCCGCCGGCCCGCCGGCTCGGCACGCGGCTGTATGGCAAGGCCATCGACGACCGCGTCGCGCTGGCGTTGATGACGGCATTGCTGGATGTGGTCGCGCCCGATGATCTGACCTACGACCTGTATTTCGCGGCGACGATCCAGGAGGAGATCGGGCTCGTCGGCTCGCTCTCGCTCGGCCGTGAGATTGATGCCGATCTGGCAATCGCCCTGGACAACGGGCTGGTTGGTGATATCCCCACCGTCTCGTCGGGCCAGATGCCGACGAACCTCGGGGCCGGCCCAACACTCGTCTACAAAGACGCCCACGTCCACTACGATGTCCGGCTGATCGACCGGCTGACCGACATCGCCGCCGCGAACGATATCCCGATTCAGCACGCCGTCTACGAGCAGATCGGAAGTGATGGCTCGGCGCTGATCAAGCAAGGCATCCCGACTGCCCTGCTTGGCCCGGCCACACGCTACACGCACTCCGCCTTCGAGATGATCGACGTCCGCGACCTCGGCGCCTCCCTGCGCCTGCTGGCCGCGTTCGTCACGACGCCGCCGGAGCGGTGACTCGTCGCTGGTCGACCGTCCCATGGCCGCGAGCGCGAATGCTGCCCTGCACCGATTTCGTAACGCGTGTGTCTCCAATGTCTTTCCGGCTGTAATGCGTAAATGCTGCATTGATGTTATTCTAGCCGTGCCTCCCGACATGTAGGACGGAGTGCGGTCGATGGCAGGCGACAACTGTCCCCAGTTCAGCGCTCTCCTGCGCGAGGCGCGGCGTGAGGCCGGCCTGACCCAGGAGAAGCTGGCTGAGCGTGCCGGGATCAGTGAGCGCGCGATCAGCGACCTCGAACGCGGCATCAATCGCGCCCCGCGCAGGGACACCCTCGACCTGCTGGTCCGTGCGCTCGATCTGCCAACAGGGCAGCGGCAGCGCTGGGAGTTCGCGCGGCGCGCGCTCGCGCACCGCGGCGTA
>CALMXF010000369.1 GCA_937870985.1 uncultured Chloroflexota bacterium | reverse complement strand
TGTCATCCCCCTATAGGGATCGTGAATCGTGAAAACGTGCGAGGCACGCCGTCAGGCGAGGTCGCCGGCCGCGTATTGCTCCTTCAATTCCGGGATGACCCGCTCTGCCAGCTCGGTGAAGAGCGGCGGCAGCGCGGAGAACGGCGTGTTGAACAGGAACGTCCGCACCCCGATTCGCGCATAGTCGGTGACGTGCTGGCGGAAGGTGTCGACCGAGGCAAGCGGCTTCGCATACGCGGAGATGACCCAGCGGATCTCGGACGGGTCGCGGCCGATCTCGCGGCAATAGTCGACGAGGCGCGCGCCATTGGCGGCGAATGCCTCCGGGTCCTCGCCGCCATCCCAGAAGTCGGCATACCGGGCGACGTGGCGCAGCATCCGTTTGCCGGCCGTGCCGATCAGCACTGGAATGTGGCCACCGACCGGCTTCGGCGCGAATGGCGCGTTCTCCAGCGCGTAGTGTTGGCCGGCGAATGTCGTCCGTTCCTGCGTCTCCAGCTGCCGCATCAGCGCCAGCGCCTCGCCGACGCGATCGACACGTTCCCCGGCCGGCGGGAACGGGATGCCGTAGGCGGCGTGCTCGCGCTCGTTCCAGCCGGCGCCCATGCCGAGGATGAGCCGCCCGCCCGAGATCTGATCGACGGTGACCGCCTGCTTGAACATGATTGCCGGGTTGCGGTGGGTATTGCCAGTCACCATCAGCCCGAGCCTCAGCCGTTCGGTCCTGACAGCCATCGCCGCCAGCAGCGTCCAGCCCTCCAGACAGATGTCGGTGTCATCCTCACCGAGCGAGAAGAAGTGGTCGAAGAGCCAGGCCGAATCCCAGCCGGTCTCCTCGGCGAAGCGCCAGTGCTCCTCGATCATGCTCAGTGACCGGCGATGCTGGCCGGTGACGATCCCGAACTCCAGCCGATCCTGCGGCCGCTCACCCATCGATGCGTCTCCTCGCGTCTTCGCTGCTATCCATCTCGCCGTGAGCCAATATCCGTGAGGCCTTTGCTCCGCAACGCTGCGTCGATCCATGAGCGGTCGAGCGTCCCGGCCAGCGTCGCCGCGAGCTGGTCCTGCTCCTGGGCGGCTTTCTCGCTTGCGTCGACGATCAGCCCGCCGAGCAGCGCCGGGGAGAACGCAAGCACGCCGTCCTCGTCGCCGACGACGATGTCGCCGGGGTTGACGACCATGCCGCCGATCGTGACCGGAACGTTGATCTGGCCGGGGCCGTCCTTGTATGGACCCCGATGGATGACACCGCGCGCGAAGCAGGGGAACTCGGAGGCGGCGATCGCAACGGTATCGCGGATGGCGCCGTCGATCACCAGACCACCCAGCTTGCGGGCGATCGCGTGTGTCTGCATCAGCTCGCCGACCAGCGCGTGGGAAAGGTCGCCGCCGCCGTCGACAACGATGATGTCGCCCGGCGCGGCAAGATCGAGCGCCTTGTGGATCATCAGGTTGTCGCCAGATCGCGTCCGAACCGTGAAGGCCGGCCCGACCACCCGCTGCCCCGGGCGATGATACGGGCGGATCTCGACCGCGCCGGCCAGCCTGCCGAGGCTATCGCTCAGCAGCGGCGTCGCCAGGTCGCGAAGCGGCGCCAGCGCGGCAGGGTCTGGCCGTTTGGTCAGCGTGTTGATGACAAATCCAGGCTCACTCATCTATCGCTCCCTCGTTGTGACACGCCGGTCACTATACGCGACCTCGTCGTGTTGCGATGCGTGTTGCCAAATACCGAGTCCGGGCCTATCATCGGCGCGGTCTCCATAATCAGAGATGGGCCTGGGACTTTTCCGGGCGGTATGGCAGGAGAGTGGCACTATGCCGCAGTTGACTGGTGGCGAGGCAATCGTCGCCTCGCTGATCGCGAATGGCGTCGACACCGTATTTGCGCTCCCCGGCGTCCAGATGGATAATCTGTTCGACGCATTCTACGGCGCACAGGACAAGCTCCGCGTGATCCACACCCGACACGAGCAGTCGACCGCGTACATGGCGTTCGGCTACTCCCAGACGTCCGGCAGGGTTGGCGTTTGTGCCGTTGTCCCCGGCCCGGGCCTGCTGAACGCGGCCGGCGCGCTCTCGACTGCCTGGGCCTGCAACGCGCCAGTGCTGGTGATCGCCGGCCAGATCTGGGAGCACCAGTACGAGAAGAACATCGGCGCCCTCCACGAGATCCCCAACCAGCGCGAGATGATCGCCCACATCATGAAGTCCGCGACCTACATCCCGCAGCCCGAGGACGCCCCGGGCGTGATCCACGAGGCGTTCCGTCATCTGCTCTCCGGTCGCCCGCGTCCGGTCGAGATCGAGATGACGCCGGACATGCTCGGCCGTCAGGCCGATGTTTCGCTGCTCGGCCCAGCCGCGCGCGACGCATCACCAGCCATCGACCAGGATGCGCTGGAGGCCGCGGCGAAGATCCTCGGACAGGCCAAGTATCCGGTCATCATGGCCGGCGGCGGCGCGATGGATGCTGGCGAGCCACTGCTCGCGCTCGCCGAGACGCTCCAGGCCCCCATCATTCTCACCCCCAACGCCAAGGGCGCCGTCTCCGATCGCGAACCGTATACCATGTCACTACTGGGTGGACATAAGATCTGGGCCAAGGCCGACGCCGTACTGGCGGTCGGCACCCGCTTCGACCGCGCCCTGCTCGACTGGGGCATCGACGGAATGAAGGTCGTCCGCATCGACGTCGACGCGGAGGAGTTCGGCAAGGTTCAGCAGCCGGACGCCGCGATTCTGGCCGACGCAAGCCAGGGGCTGTCGGCGCTGGTCGACGCAGTCGGCAAGCACAACCGCTCACGCGAGTCGCGAGTCGAGGAGATCGCCGGCGTCCGCGAGGCGGTCGCGGACGAGCTGTTCGAGAAGGGCCAGGTGCTGGCCGAGATCGGCACCGTGCTTCGCGAGGAGCTGCCCGACGACGGCGTCCTTGTTGGCGATGTCACCCAGGTTGCCGTCTACACCGATATGGGCTTCCCGACCTATTACCCGCGCACCTACGTGAGCTCCGGATTCCAGGGGACGCTCGGGTATGGCTACGCGACGTCGCTCGGCGCTCAGGTAGGCGCGCCGGGTCGCAAGGTCATCTCGGTCAACGGCGACGGTGGCTTCCTCTATACCCAGCCCGAGATGGCGACCGCGAAGCAGCACAACATCCCGGTCGTCGCGATCGTCTTCGACGACGGCGCGTTCGGCAACGTCAAGGGTATCCAGCGCACGCGCTACGGTGGCCGCGAGATCGCCTCGACGCTGGAGAATCCGGACTTTGTGAAGCTGGCCGACGCCTTCGGCATGGCCGGCTATCGGGCCGAGACTCCCGAGCAGCTCCGCGCCGTGCTGAAGGAGGCGCTCGCCGTAGACGCCCCGGC
>CALMXF010000368.1 GCA_937870985.1 uncultured Chloroflexota bacterium | reverse complement strand
GCCAGCTCTTCGGCGCGTTCCGCGAGGGCCGACGCATGATCGCTCTGCCCGGAGCGCAGCATCGCCTCGCCGGCCGCGATCAGCCAGTGAGCTTCACCCGGCACGTCGCCCAATGCTCGCGCGCCATGGACGGCGTTCTCCAGCTCGTTCAGCGCCTCAACCTCACGGTGAACCAGCATCAGCGCGCTCCCGAGCAGCCCGTGCGTCCTGACACTGAACTGCGGGTCGTCGACCTGGCGGATGAGGTCGCGAGCGTCAGACAGCTCGCGAATCGCGTCTGCCGGCCGGTCTGCTTCGAGGTAGATCTGTCCGCGCGTCAACCTTGCGCGAGCAACCTCGGTCCGGTTGCCGAGTCGAGTCTCGAGCGCGATCACCTCGTCGAAGTGGCGCAGCGCGTCGTCGCGTCGGTCGAGCTGGAGGTCGAGGCGCGAAAGCATCGCAAGCGCGCGGGATTCCATCGACAGGTCGCCCAGCCGGCGCGAGCGGTCGAGCGCAATATCGAGCCGTTCGGCCGCCACTTCTGGCATCTCCAGCTCGAGCATGAGCGCGCCAGTTCGAAAGGCAACCTCGGCCTGGAGCGCGTCGTCGACTGTGCGGTCTGCGGCATCGCTGGCTTGCTGGAGCAGCATCAGGCAACCGTGGAGATCCCCGCGCTCGCGCAGGATCGCAACCTGGCGGAGTAGCGCGTCCACGGCGCTAGAGTAGTCCCCGATGCGCCGGGCGCTGCGGGCGGCCCGATGATAGAGGTCGTGGGCGTCGGCAACGTCGCCGTCCGACAGCGCAATGTCGGCCAGCAGGATCGCGGTCTGGATGTCGTCGCGGGTGTCACTCTCCTCGCGGCCGGCATCGAGCTGCTGTATCAGAAGATCACGCGCCATCTCCGTCTCGCCGCGCTCGAATGCGCTGCGGGCAAGTCGGTTGAGGGAGCGCTTCTGGCCGGCAACGTAGGAGATCCGCTGTGCTGTCAGCAGTGCGTCGCGCAACTGCTGCTCGCGTTCGCGCTCGTCGCGATCATCGACAAGTAGATCAGCGACGCGAAGGTGCAGGTCGACGAGTACCTTCTCGAACCCCTTTGCGTGCGCGGTCGCAACGTTCAGTTGGGCGAGGGTGAGCGCGAACTCGGGGTTCACGCGGGATTCGAACTCGACCTGGTGATCGAGCTCGATCAGATCACCGTCTGCAATCCGACCGTTTACCTGGAACGACTGAGCAGCGGCCAGCGCGCGGTCGAGCGGCATCCGGCCGACGGTGACGTCGGCGGCAAGCCGGTAGAGCGGATTAGCCTCGATGCCCTGGTATCGTCGCAGCCATCGACTGAACATCTCCAGCATCGGCTCTGGAACCCTCCCCGCGTCGGCCTGATCCTCGCCCTACGGCCAGGGTGCTTCATCACACATCGCTCGTTGCAGCGTGTCGAGCGTTACGTTACCCCCACTGACGATCAACCCGACTCGTTGGCCGCGGAGATCGTCCGCCAGCAACCCGGCAGCTGCTAATGATGCCGCGCCAGCGCCTTCGCTGACGAGGTGCGCTTTGTCGAGTAGAAGCACCATTGCCTGGCGCATCTCTTCTTCGGAGACGAGCACGACATCGTCGACGAGCTCCTGCATGATTCGAAATGGTGTCTCGAACGGCACTCTCGTCGCCAGCCCTTCGGCGAACGTGCTGCCGCCCTCCAGGGAAATCATCTGCTTTTGATGAAACGACTCATAGACGGCCGGCATATTCCGCGTTTGCACGGCGATGATGCGTGTCTGCGGGCGCATCGCCTTGAACACAATCGCCGTCCCACACACTCCGGAGCCGCCGCCGACCGGCACGATCACCGTGTCAAGATCCGGGGCAGCCTCGATGAGCTCCAATGCATAGGTGCCGACTCCGGTCAGGAGCCAGGGCTCATTCGCGGGATGGATGTACCGCATGCCCTCGCGTCGCGCGTGAGCTTCCGCCTCGTCGCGACACGCATCGAAGTCGGCGCCCGACTCTACGACTTCCGCGCCAAGTCGCCGGGTTGCCGCGACTTTGTCCGGGTTGTTGATCTCGGGCATATAGATCACTGCGCGCACCCCGAATTCGCGGGCCGCGTAGGCGATCGACTGCGCATGGTTGCCGGTGGATGCTGTGACGACGCCACGCGCGCGTTGCTCCGGATCGAGGCGGCTCATGAAGTAGATGCCGCCACGCACCTTGAATGCGCCGACGGGTTGCATGTTCTCGCACTTGAGCGTCAGGTCGAGGCCAAGGTGCTCATCCAAGGCAGGCGAGCGGACGATCGGCGTTGGCGGGAGGTAGCGATTGACGACGAGGCGCGCGGCGAGAATATCGGAGATGGTTGGAGCGGTCGTTGCCATCGTGGTCAGTCCCCCTGCCGTCTCCGACCGGGCTGCCTACGAAGCGCCTTGATCGGTGCTGGGCGCGGAGTGGACCCGGTTGGTCTGTAAGCCTCCAGCGAGTATATCATCGTCACGGTTGACCTTACGTTCATACCCTTGGCCGATCGTGACGGAAGGACTGCTCGTGCCCGTTGATTCGCGCTCATTTTCTCAACGGCTCCGCGCCGCGCAGCAGACGCAAGAATCACTTCTCTGTGTTGGGCTCGATCCGGATATCAATCGATTCCCGGATGGCTTCGCCCGTACCCCGGAGTCGGTTGCCGATTTCAACCGCGCCATCATCGAGGCTACCGTCGATCTGGCCTGCTGTTACAAGCCGAACATGGGCTTCTATCTCCAGTACGGCATTCCGGGTGTCGAGGCGCTGGCGCGCCTGCGCGACGATGTGCCTTCCCATATCCCGGTGCTGCTGGACGCGAAGCTTGGCGATATCTCGGTGACGAGCGCCGGATACGCGAAGGCTGTCTTCGAGACATGGCGCTACGATGCGGTGACGGTCAACCCGTTCCTCGGTCACGACTCGCTCGAGCCATTCCTCGCCTACTCCGACCGCGCGATCTTTGTCCTGGCCAAGACGTCCAATCCCGGCAGTGGCATGCTGCAGGATCGCCTTCTCGCCGGGGATGGCGCGAGCGAGACAGTGACGATGGCGGTCGTTCGCCACGCTCGTGAGTGGAGCAGCGGAGGGAACGTCGGGCTTGTGGCAGGAGCTACCTGGCCGCGCCAGCTTGCCGAGATTCGCCAGGCGGCCCCGGAGTTGCCGATCCTGATCCCGGGTGTCGGCGCGCAGGAAGGGGATCTTGCGGCGGCTGTGTCGGCCGGCCTCGATGCGGAGGGTTACGGCATCCTGGTTAACGCCAGCCGCGCCATCACCT
>CALMXF010000367.1 GCA_937870985.1 uncultured Chloroflexota bacterium | reverse complement strand
GAGCGGGCCGCCGCAGTCGAAGCCGCTGGCTCGCCGGTCGTCGTCTTCCTGCAGGCGCGCGATGCGGACTACGACAAGACCGTCGCTGACGGCCGCGATCTGATGGAAGCGTGGGACATCCAGTCCGCGCCGGACGCTCGCAACGGCATCGTCATCTTCTTCAACCTCAAGCCGGGCGACCTGCAGCATGGCGACTACGCCGTGATCGCCGGCAGGTCGCTGGTTGATGGCAATCTGCCGCGGTATGAGCTGAACCGGATCGCCGACGATATGCAGCCGGTGCTGAAAGGCGGCGACATCACCGGGGCGACCATCCTGGCGCTGGATGCGATCGAACACAACCTCACATTCGGCCCGCCCCCGCCGCCGCCGCCCAGCGCTGCCAGGGAGTTCGCCGACGCTGTCGCCGGAGGTCCGCTAAGCATCCTGAACATCATCGGCATCGTTGCCAGCGCCGTGGCTGGCTGGTTCCTCGCGCATCGTATCCCGACGCGGCGGCTGTCGAACGCGCCGGTCGAGCCGGCAACGACACCGCCAACCGACCTGCCGCCAGCGCTGGCCGGCTCGCTGGTGGCAGGTTCGATCTCCGACACCGCAATAGGCGCAACGCTGCTCGATCTGACCGCCCGCGGCGGGCTGGCGATCGAGCCGGTGGGCAAGAAGAAGATTCAGATCCGGCTCGTCGACGAGTCGGTCATCCAGCCGGGCTACGAGCGGATGATCTGGGATGCGCTGGCCAGCCAGGCAGACCCGGCCGGCGCGATCGGAACCAAGCAGCTCGGCAAAGTACGCAAGTCGTGGGGCGGCATCCGCAAGGCAATCCGCGCCGAGCTGATCGCCCGCGGCTGGTTCGCCTCGGACACCAGCGCGCAGCGCCAGCCGTTCTGGATCACCGGAACGATCCTCTATACCCTGACGCTCATTGCCGTCGTGCTTGCTATCGTCGCCGAGAGCCCCTGGGTGTTGATCGGCTTCGTCCCGCTTGGGATGATCGGGACACTCGCGCTCGTCCTCTCGGCAATCATCCCGAATACGACGCTGGAGGGGGACAAGGTGGCTGCGCCGTGGCGCGGCTACCAACGTTACCTGCGTTTGGCCGGAAAGAACCCACAGGTGGATATCGACCTCGACACTGCCGTGCCCTACGCGCTGGCGCTCAGCGCCGGGCAGTCGTTCAGCAAGCGGCTGGAGCATGCCAGCGCGGCCGGCTATCTCCCCGCATGGATGGGGGGACCAGCGGCCAGTGGCGCATACTCCAATGGCTTTTTCCCCTACTGGGTCGCCTTCAACAGCAGCGTCGCGCCGTCGGGTGGCGGGGCCGGGGCGACCGGAGCGTCGGCTGGCAGCGGCGCGGCCGGCGGCAGCTTCTAACCGTCGAGACGCGGGGAGGGGATTGCGGAGATGCCGGCCGCATAGATGAAGAAACACCGCTGCTCGCCGCGTCCTGTGTCCCTCATGAACACAATGTTGACACCTGCAACGAAAGCCTCCATACTGCGCCACAGACCCTGGAGGTCGGAGCGAACCGCGCGCCCGCGCGATATAGGAGGCTCCGCGGGAACTGCCATCCTCATCAACCGGGACACACCCAGATCCCGCCAACCTAGAAAGCGATGTGCGTCATGCCCGTGATCGAACGATATGCGCGCCACTGGTCCCGTCGTCCCAGATGGGTCGCGGCCTCCCTCATCGGCACTGCGCTCCTGACACTCGCAATCGCCCAACTGGCGATCCTCTCCGCGGCCGCCGACGCACCGGCGACAGCGGCGTTCCAGCGCACCTGGGCACGCACCGACCAGCCCGTTACCA
>CALMXF010000366.1 GCA_937870985.1 uncultured Chloroflexota bacterium | reverse complement strand
GATCCGACGACCGATGCCGCGAGAATCGCCAGCGGCAGCACGGTGTGGACCGTTAGCCAGGGCATCTTCTCGCCAGCCCAGGAGTAGATCGCGAGGTTCATGAACGCCCAGTAGAGCGCGAAGCCACGAAGATAGGTGCGTGAATCGACAGGCCGGCGAAACAGCACGGCCGGCACGAGGCGTCGTATTGTCAAGCCGATCGCGATCGGAAACAGCAGCACGGCAACGAACTCGTACTGCGCCATCAGCACGAGGTAGTAGAACCATGGCTGCTCCGCCCGCTGGACATCGTGCTGGCCGAGCCAGTAGCCGAGCGCGCCAACGGTTCCGCTGGCGAGGCCGGCCATGTTGGTGAACATGCTGGTGTACAGCGCAACAAACGCCGTCAACCCGAGCCCGATCGCCAGCCAGAGCGTCCGACGGTTGGTCAGGAGCGTCAACAGCGCCGCTCCAGTTGAGCCCGGTGGCTGGTTGCCGAGCACACCCGCGAGCCAGCCGCTTTCCTCCGCGTTGCGCGCTCTCTCGAGTGTGCTGAGCGTGGCGACTATCCCGAGCACCAGCACGCCGATCGCAGCGAGGAAGGTTGGATGGACAACAAGGTCGACCGCGAACGCCCGGATGTTGTCGCCGGTTGGGTGCTCCCAGGGAATACTCGGCAACGGCGGCGCGCCGAACCGTGGCATCAGAAGCCAGACGGCCGCCAACCCGCCTCCGGCGCCAGCGACGACGCCGAATGCTGCCCGGCTCACCTGCCAGGTGACGACCCCTAGCACGAACGTCACCAGGATGAAGGCGACGATGAAGGACACCTCCATTGTCGCGAAGAGCAGCCCGGCCATGATCCCGACGGTGATGACCCAGCGCCGTTCCGGCTTCTCCATATAGCGCAGACAGGCGATGACGATCGTCAGCGTCGTGACCAGGACGAACGGATCATGGCGGATATAGCGAGTGTAGTAGAGCATCGACGGTGACAAGAGCAAAAACACCGAGCAGGCCAGCGCGCCCCAACGCCCCAGCTGATTCGGGCCGCGGAGTAGCGCCGGCAAGAGCACCAGGATCACTCCGAGCAAAGCCGGCCATATCCGCGAGACATAATCATTGTCGCCAAATAGCAGGAACGCGAGCGCGTCAGCGTGGAAGAGCGTCGGCCCATGCATCAACGGGTCGTGGACATAGCCTTGGCCAACTGCGTAAAGCCACGAGAAATATGCGTGCAGGCTCTCGTCGTGGTGAAGCGCGCGAGTGGACAGATCCCAGAAGCGTGTCAGGATCGCCAATGCGCCCAACACCACGTAGATCACTGCCTCGACTGTCACCCGCACACGCGAGGACTGCTCGGAAAGCGTCTGTTCCGGATGGTATTCGGTGAATGTGCCGGCCGCTCTGACGTCACCGGATGAACTGCCGGCGGCAGATGGAGCCGATGTTGCAAAGATGATCCGCCTCGGGCGCGTATGATTCATCGAGAGATCGTTATCCTGCCGCGTTTGTCGCCGGAGGCGGGCCGACGGCGCCCTGCCAGCCGTGTTTGTCTACATGCGTCGATGCCCGACGTAGTGTACACAGTGCCCCCTTCGGGATGTTTGGGTCAGTCTTGTTGCGGCGCCGTGATCACTGGTTGTGACAATCCGGCTTGCTGCGAAGCGATACGGATGGGGAGGACACAGAAGTGTCGAAGTTTCCGGACGCGTCGGATTCAATCCCGTCGGGCGTTCGCACATCGGGAGTGGCGCGCCTGTTCGTCGTATCCGATGGCGGCGGCGCGACCGCAGAAGCGGCGATCGACGCGGCGATGGTGCAGTTTCCGGACACAGAGTTCGCGATCACCCGCCGGCCAGGTGTGCGCACGCGCGACCAGGTTCTCAGCGTCGTGCGCGAGGCATCGGCCGACCAGGGGATTATCGTTCACACCATCGTGATCCAGGAACTCCGGCAGATTCTGGTCCGCGAGTGTCGCCAGCGGATCATCCCGCATTTCGATCTCATTGGCCCGCTGATCGGTCATATCTCGCAGCAGGTCGGAATGCGACCGGTGTTCCAGCCAGGAATCTCGCGCGGAATAGACACCGACTACTTCCAGCGAATCGACGCTATCCAGTTCACGGTCCAGCACGATGACGGCCAGAGCTCCAGCACGCTCGACCAGGCCGATCTGGTGCTGGTGGGGGTCTCGCGGTCATCCAAGACGCCGCTTTCGATCTTCCTCTCGATGCGCGGCTGGCGGGTCGCGAATATCCCGATCGTCCTTGGCGTGCCGCCACCACCTCAGCTACAGACGATGGATCAGCACAAGATCGTCGCGGTGACGATCGATTCGCCGTATTTGCGTGAGATTCGGCGGAATCGGCTTCAGGCACTCGGTCAGCAGATCGACGGCGCATATGCCGACGCGGACAAGATCGACGAGGAGATGACCTACTTCCGGCGGATCGTCCGCAGTGGCTATCCATGGCCGATCGTCAACATCACCGGCAAGTCGGTCGAGGAGGCAGCCAAAGAAATTATTGCGATCATCGAGGAGCAGCGCGCGCTCGAAGACCCACTCTACGGCACGCCGCTCCCCGCGCCACTCCTGCGTAGCGACGAGCAGCGGCCGTGACGCGCAACGCGCCGGTGGATGACTATGGCTGGTGTCGGAGTCAGTCCTTCTTCTTGAACAATCCGCCGGCCAGGTCGCTGATCTTGTCGCCCAGGCCCGAGGGGATCTTGTCCGAGAATTGGTCAAGCCCCGGGATCTTCTCGACCATCGCCCGCAACTGCTCGTCGGAGGCGTGGCTGGCGAAGAAATCGGTAACGACCGACACCGCCTTGTGCGCCTGCTCGGCGCTCAGTCCTGCCTTCTCCTGCAATTCCTGAAGTAGCTGATCCATTCATCTCTCCCGTTACAGAGTCGAACGGCCGAACCGATCGGCGCAACGTGAACACCGTGTGTCAGGACGTTGCCGCCGTTGCGTCGTGGGCCTTTGTCTCGGCCTCGCTGCCAGTCAGCGTGAGATGGATCTTATCGCCATCGACCTCGCGGACCCAATCCATCGGGATGCGAATGTCGTGGGTGAAGATCCAGCCCTTCTTGATCAGAAAGCCCGTGACCTCGCCGTCGGTGTTGACGTACACCTCCTCGACGGTCCCGATCTTCTTTTCGTCGGATCCGACGACGTCGGTTCCTGCGCTGATGAGGGTGTTTGTCTCTTCGAGGTTCGACTGATTCTGGAGGATCGGTGGGTTAGTTGGCGCAGCGTCGTAGAAGCTATCGCTGCGCCCCTCGTAGCCGCGGCCGATGAACGGCGCGCCGTAGAGGTAGAGCCCCCCGCTCGCGCTCGGCTGTACATAAGGAAGCGAGTCGTAATCCCCGCGCGGCACTTCGACGAACTGCCTCGTGACGAACGTCGGAAGCTGCGCGGCGTCCTTCTCGGATAGATCGAGTGTTAGCGCGTTGCTGGCCTCGCCGGATATCATCGACATGTCGACGATATGGTCGTGATTGCCAATCAACCCGCCGCCCACGATCAAGCTGAGAATCTGCTTCGACGCCGGGTCAAACACCAGCTTTCTCACAGCGCCAAGCTTGTGACCGTCCGATGTCAAGACATCCATGCCCAGATCGATATTCATACTGTCCTCCGTTTCGCGCTTGAAAGAGTCCTGAGACGGGAAACGCAAGGCATATGCCATCTGGTTGTTGTCGCGGTTACGATCAGTATCCTGCCGGCGTCATGTCTGTTCAGACTGCCAGGTGAGGAGGGACGCCGGAATGACCATCGACTCGTTTGAGTCGATGCCGGACGACGCCGGGAACGACGGAATTCGTCGCTGCGCCAGCGGCTGCGGTTGCCCAGGTTGTGTTCCAGGAGGTGGTCATGCCCTGGAGGCTACGACAGAACGGGGCGGCTGACAGATACAGTGCTTGATAACGCGCGACACGACCGGCGCTCGACTGAGCGCCGGCCGTTGTCCGTCTGCGGTGGGCTAGGAGTTTCCGACCTTCGCGCCGTCGAACGATTCCTCGCGGGCGTTGCGCCGCATGAAGGTGAGGTACTCGTCCTTCGTCATCGGTGGTTTGGTCGTCTCGAGGATGTGCTTGGCGATTTCGGCGTTGCCGGCCAGCAAGTCGATGACCGTCATCGCCATCAGCTTGGCCGGCAGGATATACGCCTGATACTTGTCCTCGATTGCCCAGTCGGTGCCGTGGCCGGTGCCGGAGAAGCCGCGGACGTGCGGGTGCAACGCCGGCATGATGTGAGCGATGTCGCCCATGTCCGTGGAACCGGTTTTGTGGCCGGTTTCCTCCCAGTCGCTCTCACCGTAGAACGACAGGAAATTGTCTCGAAACAGATCTGCCATCTGGCGGTTGTTGAAGAGCGGCATGTAGCCCGGCAGCGTCGCGATTTCCACTTGCGCGCCAAGCGCGACCGCACCAGCGCGAAGCGCGCGGTCTACCTTGCGGCCGGCGTCCTCAATCGCCTCGGCGGTCTTGCCGCGGACCATCGTCTCGAACCGCACGTCATTCGGGATGACGTTGACGAGGTCGCCGCCGCGAGTGAGGATCGGGTGAATACGAACGGTGTCTTCGTCCTTGAACGTCTCGCGCTGGGCGTTGATCGAGGCCAGTGCGATCTCGGCGGCGTACAGCGAGTTGATGCCGCGATGCGGGGCGCCGCCGGCGTGGGCGGCCTTGCCGACGAAGCGAGCCTGCTTGCCGATGAAGCCGTTGTTCGATGCTCCGACGCCCGCGATCGCCTCCATATTCTGGCTGCTGGCGCCGTGGACCATCATCGCCATATCGACGTCGTCAAACGCGCCGAGCCGGATCATCTCGCTCTTGCCGCCGAGAAACTCAGTCTTGCCCTCGCGACGGAGCTGGACGCGGTAATCGATCTCGACATATTCCTCTGCCGGAACCGCGAAGAAGGCCACGTTCCCGGCTAACTCGGCCAGCACTCCGGACTTGATCAGGCCGTTGGCGACGCCGAGCATCGTTGTAATCTGGGCGTTGTGGCCGCAGCAATGCGCCGCGCCGGTGTCCGGGTTGGCGAACTCGTGATCGGCGACCAACACCGAATCCAGCTCCCCGAGAACGCCGACGGTCGGCCCGGGTGATCCACCGGCCACAACAGTCTTCAGCCCGGTGACGGCGATCTCTTCGTGGTACCCGAGCCCCAGCCTCTGGAACTCGCCGGCGACGATATTGGCCGTCCTGAACTCCTTGAAGCCCAGCTCAGGGTCGCGATAGATGCGCTCGCCAACGCTGATGAGATGGTCGGCATTGCGGTCAATCTCATCCAGGACGCGCTGCTTGAGCTCTTCGTACTGCATGATTCTCCTCATTCCCTCTCTTCGATTACCAGCGGTCTGACCGGAGATAATCGCCGAGGACACCCGGTTCGTCAACGGCAGATGGCGTCGACAGCTGCCGCGACGCGCGAGCGGAGCACCGGAACCCGTTCCTGATAGCCATGCTCGGCGGCCCAGAGAAGACGCACCACCTCGTGCCAGACGCGGTAGAACTCGAGCGCTGGCTTCGGGTCGCGCAGAGCGGAGTCGGAGTAGTGGCTCAGCACAGCGTCGACAAACGAGGATCCATAGCTGTCGGAGAGATAGAGCAGGTCGCGGATTGGGTCGCCCAGGATAACACCCTGAAAGTCGATAATTCCCGTTATATCCAGGGTTTCGGGATCGATCAGGACGTGGTCGGCCGAGACCTCGCCGTGGAGCAGAATCGGGTCTTCCTCTCCGCGCTGGAGATGGATCGTAACCAGCCGATCCAGCCGGCCAAGGAGCTCTCTATCGAGCAACGAGGCGCGGGTCAGGGCGGCAAGATCGGCGACATAATGTTGCTCGGCCGGCCCGTCGCGCATGGCATCTTCGGTCGCTGCAAATGGGTACCAGCCGATCGGGATGCCCGCTGCCATGGCGAGATCGGCCGGTGTGGCGTGTACCTCGCCGAGGAAGGCGGCGATCGCCCGTGCCGTCGTCTCGACCTGGGCCGGCGACATCGAGTCGAGCAGTGCTGCCGAAAGCGGCACGCCCGGCAGACGTCGAAGCATCAGGAAGCGCTGCCCACCGAGGATAACGCCGGTGGGGCCCGCCTCTGGAATGGGGATACTGACCCGGGGCGCGATCACCGGCAGGATCGATGCGGCGCGTTCGAGGCTGCGGCTGGCCTCGTCGGTGCGAGCGACAAGGACCAGCCACCCGTCTCCTGCATCCCAGGCGCTACAGTAATCGCCCCCGCCGGCGACGGGGAGGGCATCCGGAATCAGCTCGCCGGACGTGAGCCGGGAGGCAATGAGCTGGTAATGCACCAGTAATCTCCACAATGACAAAATAAAAACGCGGCCCCATTCAAATGGGGCCGCGCGAGTGTAGCGCATACGGGATTCGAACCCGTGATCTCCGCCTTGAGAGGGCGGTGTCCTAGGCCGCTAGACGAATGCGCCACGTCCTGTCGGCAGACCGCGGGGAGTATAGCAATCCCCGTTTCCGCCTGTCAAACGCTCACGCCACGGGATCGACCCGTGGCGTGCCGTCTGGATTGGCGCTCGGCGTCCTAGAAGATCGAGACGCGCGATATCGAGTCGCGAACCGATGCGAAGTCGCGACGAGCCTCGTCGGCGCTTGGGCCGCCCTCGGCCTGGTTGCGAACCAGCATCGTGTAGTAGCTCTCGAAGCCCCCGTCGGAGACATCACCGGCGAGCGAGCGGAACAGTTTCTTAATCGGGTTCATTAGTTGTACCTCCTCGTACTTCCCAACGTGCCCGAATCATATCAGGCTATGCGGATATCGTCAAGGGTGAATTATCGAGATCTTTCCAACGACTCGAGCGCCGGGTCGCGAGCCGCGCTTGCTCTACCGCGCGCGCGCGAAACCGCCTATTATCCGGGCGGTCGATCGATGCCAGAAGGTGTCAGTCACGTCTGAGAGGAATGTCGTTGGACAAGCTGATTATCTCGGCGGCGCTGACGGGGTCGAGGACGTCCCGCGCCCAGACGCCGTACGTGCCGATTACCGAGGAGGAGATCGCGCAGCAGGCAGTTGAATGCTGGCGGGCCGGCGCGGCGATCGTCCATATCCATGTGCGCGACCAGCAGGGCCGAGTCTCGTGCGACGCCTGGCGCTATCAGAAGGTGACCGATCTTGTGCGCGCGGCCGGCAGCGATGTGATCATGAACTGGTCTACCGGCGGAGGCGCAGGGATCGTCACCGACGATGATCGCACCGCGCCTGTCCGCAACGCTCCCGAGGTCGCAAGCTTCGATTGCGGGTCAACCAACTTCGGCGATGGCGTCTTCATCAACTCGCCGGCATTCCTCGACAATCTCGCTCGCGAGATGAATGAGCATCTGGTCACTCCCGAGATCGAGATTTTCGACAGCGGCATGGTTGAGAATGCCCGGCAGTTGATTGCGGATGGACTCTTGCAACCGCCGTACTGGTTCCAGTTCGTCCTTGGCCTGCGTGGTGGGGCGCCAGCGACCGCGCGCGAGTTGACCCACCTGGTCGATTCGCTCCCGCCGGATTCGCGCTGGTCGGTCTGCGCGATCGGCCGTAACCAGCTGCCGATGAATGTCATGGCGATCGCCATGGGCGGGCACGCCCGAACCGGGCTGGAGGACAACATCTATTACGGCTATCGCCAGCTCGCGATCAGCAATGCCCAGCTCGTTGAACGAATTGCCCGACTCGCCGAGGAGCTGGGTCGCCCGATAGCCCGGCCCGATGAGGCGCGCGAGATAATCGGCGTCGCCGCCCGACGCGGGGTGATAGCTCCCTGATGCACGCCAGGCTGACAGTCGTCGCCGCCGAGCTATCGCATGAGACGAACACCTTCTCGTCCGTTACGACCGACCGTGCCGCTTTTCAACGGGCGGGATTACGGCGGGGCAGTGAGATTCTGTCCGCGCTTCGCGACACTGCCACGTCGTTCGCCGGATTTCTCGATGCGGCCGATCTCGCCGATGTACTGCTCGTCCCGGCGCTTGCTGTCTGGGCAACCCCATCTGGCCTCGTCGATGACGCAGTGCTTGAAGCGCTGGTCGCTGAAATCGTGGCCGCGATCGAGAGCAGTAGGCCGGACGGCATAGTGTTGGCCCTTCACGGAGCGATGGTGAGCGGGGCACACGAGGACGCGGACGGCTGGATTCTCGAACGCATTCGATCGGTTGCGGGGTGGAGTGTTCCGATCGTCGCAACCCTGGATCTGCACGCCAATGTCAGCCCGCGGATGGTCGAGCTCGCCGATATCCTGATTGGCTACGACACCTACCCGCACGTCGATCAACGCGACCGAGCAAGCGAGGCGTTCGATCTTCTTCTGGCGATCATCGAGCGCAGGATCCAGCCGGTTTCCAGCATGATGAAGCCACCAATGATGCCGACATCGCAGAACATGACGACCGATCGCGAGCCGATGCGTTCGATCGTCGCGCGCGCACATGAGATCGAATCACTCCCCGGCGTCCTGAACGTCACGATCTCCGGCGGCTTCCCTCCGGCGGATACAGCCGATACGGGCTTCAGCGTGCTGGTGACGACCGACGGCGATGAGCGCCTCGCGGAGACGTGCGCCGCCGAGTTGGCGTCATACGCCTGGGAGCGACGTTCGCAGTTCCTCGGCGGTGTTGCGACCTGGGATGACGCCTCCGAAATCCTGAAGTCCGATGCGCCGGGGCCGATTGTTCTGGTCGATATCGCGGACAATCCCTGGACTGGTGGACCCGGCGACTCTGCGGAGCTCGTCAGATTTCTGCTTCGTGAAGAGGTCGGTGATGCCTGCGTTGCGTCGATCTGCGATCCTCGGGCGGTGGAGCGCTGCATCGCGGCCGGCCCGGGCTCAACGATCGGCCTCGAGCTCGGTGGGCACACCGATCGCCTGCATGGGCCACCGCTACACATCGCAGGCGAGGTTCGAAACCTGAGTATCGGTCGCTACGTCAACGCGGGGCCGATGCATGCGGGTGTCGAGGTCAACCTCGGGCCGACCGCTGTCGTTCGAGTTCGCGGTATTGACGTGGTGGTAACGACCTATGCCGAGACACCGATCGACCTGAATGTGTTTCGGTCGCAGGGCATCGAACCGACTGCCCGGCGGGTGATCGCGCTGAAGGGGAAGGGCCATTTTCGGGCGGCGTTCGAACCGATCGCTGCGCGGGTCGTCCTTGTCGAAGGCCCGGGAATCACCGGATCGGACTTATCCCGACTGAAGTTTGAGCGCGTGCGCCGGCCGATCTGGCCACTTGACCCGGATCTTGATTGGGATATCACCGCCACGCGACGCTGACGGTATGATTCTTGATCGAGGAATCTGGTACGGTCTGCCGGACACGTCGGCTCACAAAGAAGCGGCGGAGCACGTGCGAGTGACGGGCGAGATGCCCGGATACGCATTACGGAGGGCGAGGGCATGGTCGATACCACTGCGAAGGCTATCAGCAAGCATGGTCTGGATCACCACGGGGTGCGACCGACCGGGGTCGTGCACTGGAACCTCACGACACCGCAGCTCTACGAGGCATCCATCCGGCTCGGCGAATGCACGTTGTCGCAACACGGCGCGCTATCGGTCGCGACAGGCATCTTCACCGGACGCTCCCCGAAAGACAAGTTCGTCGTTCGTGAGCCAGCGACTGAGGAAGTCGTGGCATGGGGCGCGGTGAACCAGCCGTTCGATCCCGCGGCGTTCGACGCCATGCACGATCGCGTGGCTCGTTACCTCAGTGAGCAGGACGAGCTCTACGTTCAAGATCTGTACGTTGGCGCCGATCCCGGGTATCGCATGCCGCTGCGAGTGGTTGGGCAGCGCGCCTGGCATATGCTGTTCGCGAGGACGATGTTCATCCGCCCACCGCGCAAGGCACTGCGCAATCATGTCCCCGACTTCACCGTTCTGCACGCCCCCGCGATGGAGGCGGACCCTGAGCGCGACGGCACGCGCTCGAAGACGTTCATCCTTGTCAGCTTCTCCAAGAATCTGATATTGATCGGCGGCACGGAATACGGCGGTGAGATCAAGAAGTCGATCTTCTCGATCATGAACCACCGACTTCCTCGCCTCGGGGTAATGCCGATGCACTGCTCGGCCAATATCGGCCCAGGCGGAGACGCCGCGTTGTTCTTCGGCCTCTCGGGGACCGGAAAGACGACACTCTCGTCCGATCCGGCTCGGACGCTGATTGGGGATGACGAGCACGGCTGGAGCAATCACGGCATCTTCAACTTCGAAGGCGGCTGTTACGCGAAGGTCATCAACCTGTCCGCCGAGGCGGAACCGGATATCTATCAAGCAACGCGATCGTTCGGGACAGTCCTGGAGAATGTCGTCCTCGATGACGACACGCGCGAGATCGACTATCGGGATTCGTCTCTGACCGAGAATACCCGCGCAGCCTATAAGCTCGATATCATCTCGAATGCATCGAAGGACGGAACGGGAGGACATCCACGGAACATCCTGTTCCTTACTGCGGACGCCTTTGGCGTCCTTCCGCCGATCTCGCGCCTGACCCCCGACCAGGCCTCGTACTACTTCCTCTCGGGCTACACTGCGAAGGTCGCCGGGACTGAGCGCGGGCTGACCGAGCCGGAGGCGACGTTCTCGACCTGCTTCGGCGCGCCATTCATGACGCGGTCGCCGGGTGTTTATGGCCGGCTGCTCCGCGAGAAGATCAATGCGCATCAGCCGAATGTCTGGTTGGTGAACACTGGCTGGACAGGCGGCGCGTATGGAGTCGGGCACCGTATCTCGATCGCCCACACGCGAGCGATCGTCGATGCGGCGCTGTCTGGCGCGCTGGCCAGCGCGTCCTATCGCACCGATCCGATCTTCGGCTTCGATGTTCCCAGGGCTGTCCCGGGTGTTCCCAGCGAAGTGCTGACGCCGAGTAACACCTGGGATGACAAAGAGGCGTATAACAGGCAGGCTCGGAACCTCGCGGGGCGCTTCCGGAAGAACTTCGAAAAGTACGAGAACGACGTGGACGAGCAGATCCGCTCCGCCGGTCCGCGCGCCGAGTAGCACGAAACGGGTAGTGCAACGGGGCGGGTGTCAATCGACACCCGCCCCGCTCGATTTCAGCTGAATCGCCCTGGATCGAACGGGGCGAGCGCAGCGTCGACGCTCCCGGAAACTATGCTGTTGGCCAGGAGCTCG
>CALMXF010000365.1 GCA_937870985.1 uncultured Chloroflexota bacterium | reverse complement strand
CGGCCAGGTCGGCCCCGCCGATCCCGGCCAGCTGCCCGGCAACGTAGATGCCTGGCTGGCTGGCGCGCATGCCGTCATCGTGGACGACGTGCCATCCTCCTCGATCTCCCTCCCATGCCGTCTCGCATTCGGCCATCCTGGCGATCTCTGTGAGGGCCTCGAAGCCGAAATGGATGCAGAGGGTATCGACGGCAACAGTGCGCTGCGTGTCCGGCAGCACCTGCCAGTTGGCATCAGCCCTGGCGAAGGTGACCTCCTCGACCTGGCCATCGCCGCGGGCAGCGGTGACGACGTGGCCGGAATAGATCGGGATGTCGTGCTGGGCGAGGACGCGCCGATAGTCCCACGCTTCCTTGACGCGACGCATCTGGCCCCAGAAATGGTGGAGGTGGCGCAGTGGCGCGGTCGCCTGGCTGCCTTCGACGACGCCAACAACCTGACCGCCGGCCTCGGCAATCTCTCCCGCAACGGCGAGCAGCAATGGCCCTGTGCCAGCGACGAGGAAGCGTCGGCCCGGCAGGACACCGTCCTTGCTCAGCAGTGACTGGACTCCGCCGGCCATGATGACGCCGGGAAGCGTCCAGCCGGGGAAGGCCGCTGCGCGTTCCATCGCGCCGCCGGCGAGGACGACGGCGTCTGGCGAGAGAATGTCAGCGGTGTCGCCGCGTAGCGTCGCCACCTGGCTGGGCTGGAACAGCCCCCAGGCAAGCGTGTCGGTCAGCAACGTGAAGCGGTCGCCATGCAGTGCGGCGAGACGATCCTGGCCCTTCTCGACGCGCTCGTCGAGATCGCGTCCGCGCGAGATGTTGCGCGCCGCCGACCGCTGCTTGTAGTACTGGCCGCCGACGGCCGGCATCTCATCGATCAGCGTTACTCGCGCACCCTGTTCGAGAAGCATCGTTGCGGCGGCGATCCCGGCCGGGCCGGCGCCGACGACGACAATCGCGGGGGTGCTGGCTCCGTCGCTCATGCGATCTCTCCTTCGGGGCCCCAGGCATACGGCCGGTTGGGCTCGACCACGAGCCCCGCAGATGCCGGAGTGACACAGGCGCGGCAGCTCGGTGTGCCATTCACCGTCACCAGACAGTCGAAGCACATCCCGATTCCACAGAGCATCCCGCGCGGCTGACCGCCGGAGGTCTCGCGCAGCGTCCGAACGCCGCGCGCGAGCAACGCGCCAAGGATCGTCTCGCCCGGATAGGCGGTGACGTCTTCGCCCTCCCACTTGAACGTGAACGCTTCGCCACGGGCGACTCGTTGCCCGCGCAACTCCTCGATTCGCATCGGCCGTCCCTTTCACATCAGTGCCTGATGCATTATCCGGCATCCTGGCTGGGCACGCTACGCCATGTCGCATACTATCGTCTCTCAGCAATCCGTGGATGATGAAGGAGGGTGCTGGATGGCAACGCTGCGATACGTCGAGGAACACGACGCCGACGAGCGCGTGAGCGCCGCCTATGACGACATCAAGGCCGGCTTCGGCAACGGACAGGTGCCAAACGTCTATAAGGTCCTGGGCAACAACGCGACCATCCTCGAGGCTGCGGTCGAGCATCGCCATCGAGTGATGGAAGAAGGCACACTCGACCCGACGGCGAAAGAGCTCCTCGCCTGGGCCACAGTGACGCTACTGAACAATCGCTTCGGCATCCAGATCCACACCGCCCGCCTGAAGCGGCTCGGCTTCAGTGACGCCGAGGTGCTGGAGGCGCTGGGCGTGCTCCAGTACTTCGCTGGCATCTCAGTCGTCATCAACGGCCTCGACATGGGCGACGACGTGAACGAGAACATCAAGCGATTTCTCAAGAACGAAGAATGAGGGACGGGGCACGGGGCACGGGGGTGGCGCGTGCGAGTTTCATCCCCCCTTTTGCCTCATCCCCCATCCCTCATCCCTCGTCCTCATCCCTGACGTCGTTCGAAAGGCGAGGATATGACGACGAAAACGCCGCCGATCGAGCCACTGGCCCTCGATGGAGACCGGATTACGATCATCGACCAGACGCTGCTGCCCGGGGAGGAGCGGCGGGTGACGGTCGGCACAATCGAGGAGATGCACGAGGCGATCCGCAGCTTGCGGGTGCGCGGCGCGCCGGCCATCGGC
>CALMXF010000364.1 GCA_937870985.1 uncultured Chloroflexota bacterium | reverse complement strand
CACTCAGGATGACGAAGGAACGGGTCAGTTTCCGTCATAGCCGGTTCGCCACTTTGACGTTGACAACCCATTGAGAGTGGGAGATGAGCGCATTCAGCGTGTCGTCTCCCGCTTCTGCGACAGATCATTGTCTCCAGACATGCATGAGCGCGCGATTGACAATGATGATGGCAGTCAATGCGATTGCTGCACCAGGGTGACCGGTTGCCAGTAGCGCCGCCACTCCGCTGCCGAAGACGGCGATCTCCACCAGCAGATGGGCCGGCCCGGACAGCGCGAACGCCGCCTTCGGCGCCCCGAACAGCGTCCAGATCGCCGCGACCACTATGGTCGTCAGCATAGCCAGGCCGATTCGCGTGGTCTGGCTGTTCCCTGCCCGGTAGCCCCAATACCCGACCAGCGCCAGCACGCACAGCTCCAGCAGGAAACGGATCGCGAGGTTCGAGCTCTTCAGAATCCCCATGTTGTCTCCGACTGCAATCAATGAATCCGCGCCGGTGGAATGGGCGGTAGTATCGCCGGAGTGAGAGGCATCTTGCGCGGCACAGCAGGCGAGATAGCCAGAGGCAGAATACGCCGGGTAGTTGCGACTTCCAGCCGGCGCTGTGCGATGTATCATTCACGATCGAAGTAACCCTGAACCATCACACTCTGGACGGTCGATGAGCCAGGCCACGTGGCGACGATGGCGTCTCGCTGCAAGCGGGTGCGTGTCTTCGCGAATCGCCGGCCGGGCGTGGGAAGGCGGAGCATGTCGTGGGAGTAGCAATTGCCAGCATGTTGCCGATGGCAGTGGCCGTCGCAGTCAGCCCGATCCAGATCATCGCCGTTATTCTGATATTGCTCTCCCCACGGGCAAAGACGGCCGGCCCGACGTTCCTCATTGGTTGGCTCGTCGGAATGATCGTCATCGGCGGTCTGGCGCTGGCGCTATCCGACTCGATCGGGGTCGGCCGCAAGGCCAGCGGTCCATCGACAATCGGCGCGCTGCTCCAACTGGCCCTTGGCGCATTGCTCCTGCTCCTCGCGGTGAAGCAGTGGCGCAGTTACAGATCGAAGACGGAGGAGAAAGCGCTGCCTGGATGGATGGCCGGGATCAGCAGCGCCTCGCCAATCCGGGCGGCCGGAATGGGCGCTGCGCTCTCTGGTGTGAACCCGAAGATCGTGGTGTTCACCATCGGCGCCAGCGTTTCGATCGCCCAGGCCGGCGCGTCGACCGCCGTCGAGCTTGTCGCGCTCGCCATCTTCATCATCCTCGGCAGCATAACGGTGATCGTGCCGGTCACCTGGCGTCTGGCCTCGCCGGATCGGTCCAGCGCCGTGCTGGCGACGTGGCACGACTGGCTCGTCAGGAACAACGCCGTTGTGATGGCGATCCTTCTGCTGGTGTTCGGCGCGCACCTGGTCGGCAACGGGGTTACCGCGCTGGTCAGCTGAACAGTGCGCCCGGCTTGCCGCAGGCCTGGCTATCCACGTATTGCCAGCAGGGCAGGCCGGATATCATCGTGGTGAGCGTCGACACCGGACGATGGTCGACGAGCAGGAGACGATGATGATCGACCATCTCGCAATTGCGACGGTAACGGCCACACTCGTCGATCTGTTGCGCGGGCCAGTCCAGACGGCTGTTGCTGGCGCGACCGTCTGGCCCGGCCGGCCACCGGGCGAGGATGCCGTGCCGGTTGACCCGGAGGCGCGCGTCTTCCTCTATAGCGTTCAGCCGAGCGCCGTTGCGCGCAACAGCATCCAGCCCGATTTGGCCTTTGTTGCGCTCGATCTCGACTATCTGCTGACCTTCTATGGCGATGAACGCGCGTTCGAGCCGCAGCGCATGCTCGGCAGCGTCCTCCGGGAATTGCACGCTCGCCCTGTCCTCGGGCGTGACGATATTCGACGGATGGTTGCGGCCGGGGTAGCCGCCGATCCGGCATTCCCGCTCGCGAAGGCTGGCTTCGTGGATCAGCCCGAACTGGTGCGATTGAGGCAACTCACGCTCGGCCCCGCCGACATGGCCATGCTGTGGTCGTCGTTCTTCCGCTCCGCCTACCGGTTGTCGGTTGCCTGTCGAGCGTCGGTCGTCCTCGCCAGCACGGCTGATGCGCCCGAGCCAACGTAGCCAGCGAGCGCGC
>CALMXF010000363.1 GCA_937870985.1 uncultured Chloroflexota bacterium | reverse complement strand
AGCGGGAAGCGCTGGTCGGCGTCGAGGCCGGAGATCATCCGGGCGGAGGTGGCGGCGTTGGCAGTGAGGGCGTCGAGCAGACGGCTGAGGTCGGCGTCGAGCGATTGCGCGCCGCCCTGCTGGAGCTGGTCGACGAGGCGTTGGAGCTCGGGATCGGCAGCGATCGCGTCGAGGAGCTCGCGGCGCTGGCGGCGTAGCAGCTCGCGGAGTTCGTCGAGGCCGAGCGCCTCCAGGTCGCCCGACGCGACGCCGCGGTGGAGCGCCTTGTCGAGCGCCTGGTCGATGCTGCCGGAGAGCAGATCATCGGCGAGGGCGGCGAGAAGGTCGGCGGGCAAGATCGCGGGGACGGACTGGGTGTCATCCCAGGCACGGTATCGATATCGCGGCGAGGTGGCGCGGTCTGCCTCGGTCACGTTGAGGACCTCCATTTCGATGGCAATTATAGGAACCGGCCACGGAATAGCGTTGGTATGGTGGGCAAGCCAGTCGGTAGAATGACAGGACGCCTATTTTCCCGGCCCATTCGATTCGGGCCAGCGGGTGCTGGCGGTCACGGCCGGTGGGAGCATCACGACACGGTTAACGAGCAGCGTGAAGCAGTGGTGAACGATCAGACAGCACCGACCAGCCCCGGACCTCTTCTGCCGGCGCTGCTGGACGAGCTAGAGCGCGTCCAGCTGGATGTCGAGATCGCGCGGCGTAATCGACGGATCGAGCATCTGCGCGAGCTGATCGTCGCAGAGCAGGCGGCCCAGCAACGGCTGCGCCTGCAGATCGACGAGCGGATCGGGCTGCTGCGGCGAGATATTGATCGGATTGGATCCGAAATCCAACGACTAGAGATTCGGCTCGAGCGGCTGACGTTCGCCAGCCGGGCGCTCTCCGACCACGAGCTCGATCACGAGGAGCAGGCAGAACGCGCCGAGGAGGCGCAGTTCTGGGCAGAGTGGCGGCAGCACCGCGACGAGCGCACAGGCACGATGGTGGCTCGCGCCCCCCGACAGAACGCCGATGCGAATCTCCGCCAGCTCTACCGGGCGCTGGCGAGAATGATCCATCCCGACCTTGCGCGCGACACGGGGGACCGGGCGCGGCGCGAGGCGGTGATGCGG
>CALMXF010000362.1 GCA_937870985.1 uncultured Chloroflexota bacterium | reverse complement strand
GAGTGGCTGCCGTCCCCTGTGCCCTGCCATCCTGACACTTCGTGCTAGCCAGAGCACTCAGGGCAGGAGGTAGGTCCATTCCTCGGTCGAGAACTTGGCGCGGACCAGCTCGACGGCCGCCTGGTGCTCGACGTCGGTAATCTCTCCCAGCTCGCCGCCCGTTAGATCCTTGAAGCGCTCGGTCAGCGCGTGGAAGAACGCCTCGCGCGGCAGGTTCGTCTGCTGATGCAGGGGGCCGACCCGCTTGTCGGCGCTGCGAAGCCCCTTGTCAGACAGCTTCTCCATCCCGATCCGCAGCACCTGAAGCATCAGCGTCGGGTCCATCTCGTACGACGCCATCGTGTGGTGCAACACCGCGCCGAACCGACGGGCCTGAGCCGCGCCACCGATCTTGCCGCCGGCCGAGGTGATGTCGTTCAGCGGCGCGTACCAGGCGTCGATCCCCAGCTCGCGAAAGGTCTCGACCACCCAGCTATCGAGGAAAGCGTATGACTCCGGGAACGATAGACCCTCGACGAGGGCCGGCGGCGCATACAGCGAATAGGTGATATCGAGACCCGGTTCGGTGAACATCGCGCCGCCGCCGGTAATACGGCGGACGATCTGAACGCCCAGGTCTGCCGAGTTCTCGATCTGCACCTCGTTGCGGACCGACTGGAAGCGGCCGATGACGACGACCGGCGCGGCCCAGCCCCAGAAGCGCAGGGTTGGCCGGCGCGCTCCCGCGCCAACCTGGCGGGTCAGCACCTCGTCGAGCGCGATGTTCATCGCCGGCGGCAGCGGGGTCGATGGAATGATCTCCCACTCATAGTCCCGCCAGCGGGAGCTCGCCTCGCGCGGGTACAGCTGCTCGCTTCGGCTCATGCTAACCCCCTTCGCACCGCGATCGCGATCGCCTCCGGCGAGAAGCCGAGCATCTCTGTGCCCTGCGGCAGAGCGTCGGCGACCGACTGCGCGATATGTTCCTCACTGGCATCGACCGACAGGCCGTCGAGCGCGCCGGAGATATATTCCAGCGCCTCCTCGGGATACAGGAAGAAATCTCCCGAGACCATCGCGTCGCTCAATCGCCCATCGGCGACGGCGAAATCGACGACGACGAGCTTGCCGCCCGGCGTCTTGTACTCACCATGCATCGTTCTTGCCTCCCGGCTGTTTCAGGGAATCTGGCTGGAGGAGCTCAGGGCCGCGTACAGCTCGACACGCGCCGGCTCGCCGCCAACCGCAAGCGCCACATCAACCGTCGCCTCACCGCGCGCGGGCAACGTCTCGATTGTCGCAAGCCCGCCGCCGATGATCGCGCCACTAGCATCATAACCAACCGCGAACACCGCGACGGAGCCGAGATCGACATCGAGGCCGTTGGTCACCACACCGGTCGCGCGGGGAGTGAGTACGTCTGGCACGAGCTGGACATTGCTGACTGGCAGCATGCCGGCCGTGGCGTTCAGCTTCTCCCACGAGGGATCGAGAATCTGGATATCGACGCGATCGGGCGCGACGCCGTCCGGCGCAAAGACCGAGCCGCCGACGCCCAGCAGCTCTCCGGGCAGCAGGACCGGGATCGCGGACGTGTTCGTTGCCAGGACCCGGCCATCGGCCGACCAGGCTGTCACCTGATAGAAGACCGGCTCGGCTGCCAGTGTGTCGCTCGGGTTCTGGAGCAGGAACGCCCAGCCGATCTCGCCGCTGGCTGCCACGGCTCCCCAGCCCTGCTTCTCGATCGTGACAGCCGCCGGCCGTGGGTTGAGGAGCGCCATCTCGTCGGCGTGGACTGTCGCGGATGTGATGACCGGGTAGAGCTCGATGCGAGACGGCTGGCCGGCGCCGGAGATCGACACCTCGACGCCGATCGGCTGACCGGGGAGGATGAAGGGCAGGAAGACGGAGCCGCCGCCAACGATCGCATCGTTGCGGTCGAACCCGACCGCATAGACCCTGACATCTTCGACCGGCCGATCGAACACGGCGCTGACGACGCCCGTCGCGATCGGGAAGAGCGACCGCTCGAAATAGGCGATATTCTCGACGGCAATCGCCGGCCGGATCGGCGGTTGCGCCAGGCGGCCGGGGCGGAGATCGACTCGCATCGATCGAGCAATGGCGCCCTGGGGCAGGAAGGTTGATCCGCCAACGCCGATCTCAGCGTCGGGCATGATGATGTCGATATACCCCTCGTCGACCTTGATCGTCTGGCCGGTGTCGTCGACAAAGGTCAGGACATAGGCAGTGTCCAGCACGGCGCTGGCGCGGTCCTGATTTGAGATGAGAAAGCCCCAGCTCACCTCGGTGTATGCCTCGGACTGGCTGTATCCCCATTGGCGGATGCGCAGCGAACCGGTGGCGGGTGGCAGTGTCGAGGTTGGCGCTGGCGCGGTCAGCGTCCCGGTTCCCTCCGGGCCGGAAATGGCGGTCGGCTCGCTGGTAGCCGAGATCGCGATACCTGTCGGCTGCGGCGGAGCCGGAACCCCGGTGGCGTCCGTGGACCCGACTTTGGTGGCCCCGGTTGGCGGCGTCTTCGTGCCGGCCACCGCTTCGCTGCCCGCCGTCGGCATCCCGGCCCCCGGGAGGCGGGTCGCGCTATCGCCGGCATGCGTGCCGCAAGCGACAAGCAATACCGTGCATAACAACAGGATGGCGCGCAGCAGAGACTGGCGCATGGTGTCGATCATCCTGCCTACTCCGAAAGTTGGCCGGCCACGCACACGGCCGATCCAATGCGCAAGTGTATAACTCGACGCCAGGCTCATGCAGGGTCGGTCCGGCCGCAGGCGCGCCGATGGCGGTACTATGTGCCGAACATGCGTATGGCGATAGCAAAGAGGAGTGGGGCAGCATGGCAGGCAGCATAGACCGGCAGCGACTCGAGCGGGCGTTGCCCGACACCAGCGGGACCGTCCGCGTCGGAGGGCTCGATCAGCCGGTCGAGATTGTCCGTGACAGCCTCGGCATCCCGCATGTCCGCGCAACCAGCCTGCGCGACGCATTCTTCGGCCAGGGGTTCGCGCACGCGCAGGACCGGCTCTGGCAGATGGTGTTCGACCGGGACCGCGCCGCCGGCCGTGGCGCAGCGCTGGCCGGCAAGACGCTGCTCGAGAGCGACAGCCTGATGCGTCGCCTCGACCTCGTCGCCAGCGCGCAGGCCGACTACGCAGCGTTCGACGACGACACCCGGGTGATGCTGGACGCCTACGCGGCCGGCGTCAACGCCTTCATCGACACAACAGCGACGCTGCCGGTCGAGCTGGATCTGCTCGGCGTCTCACCTGCGCCGTGGCAACCGTGGGACTCGGGCGCGATCTTCAAGGTGCGCCACGTCCTGATGGGCGCCTGGGGGTCGAAGCTCTGGCGAGCGCGGGTGCTGATGGCGCTGGGGCCGGAGGCGGTGTCGGAGTTGGGGGTGCGCACGGCCGAAGGGGGCATCGTCATCGTCCCACCGGGCGAGGAATACGAGGGAGCGATGGCCGATCTCGCACCGCTGATGCCGGGCATCGAGGCGCTCTCGCGCATGCCGGAGGCGGCCGGGTCGAACAGCTGGGTTGTTGGTGGCAGCCGGACGGCTTCGGGCAAACCGCTTGTCGGCGGCGATCCACATCGCCTCCTCGACGTGCCGAACGTCTACTACCAGAACCACCTCACCTGTCCCGAGGCGGATGTCATCGGCTACTCGTTCGCTGGCATCCCCGGCTTCCCGCACTTCGGCCACAACGCGCAGGTCGCCTGGTGCATCACCCACGGGATGGCCGACTATCAGGATCTCTACGTCGAGCGATTCCGCGATTCCGACGGCGCGCTGGAATACGCGGTCAACGACGAGTGGCGGCCGGCCACAACGCGACGGGAGACGATCGAGGTCCGCGGCGGCGACCCGGTCGAGATCGATGTCGTCAGCACCCGCCACGGCCCGGTGGTCGTTGGCGCGCCGGCCTCTGGCCACGCGATCACGCTCCGCTATTCCGCGCTCGACCGGCCGAACCCCGGCTTCCAGTGCCTCGTCCCACAGATGCTGGCGACCAGCGTCGCCGAGATGGACGACGCGATGCGCGACTGGGTCGACCCGTGCAACAACATGACGATGGCCGACGCCGGCGGCACGATCGCGTTTCTCTTCCGCGGCCGCGTGCCAGTCCGCAACGCGGCCAACGGCTGGCTACCCGTCCCCGGCTGGAATGACGACCACGAGTGGCAGGGCGACATTCCGTTCTCCGACCTGCCGCGCTCTCGAGACCCCGAGACGAGCTGGATCGGGACGGCCAACAACAAGGTCGTCGGCGACGATTATCCCTACTACCTCGGGCTCGACTACGCCCCTCCCCATCGAGCACTGCGCGTGACTGCCCGGCTGGCAGCATTGGACGGCGCGACGATCGACGACATCGAGGCAATGCACTCCGACTGCGTCTCGATCCCCAGCCGCTTGCTCGTGGACGCGCTGGCCGGCCTCGCGCTCGACAACCCGCTGGAGATCGCCGCGCGGGA
>CALMXF010000361.1 GCA_937870985.1 uncultured Chloroflexota bacterium | reverse complement strand
CGACGCTGCGCGGACTGGTCGTCCTCGATCCGGCTGTCGCGCCGATGGCGGTTACGGCGCCTGCCCCGCTCGATCTGGATGAAACCCTCACCGACCGAGAGCAGCAAGTGCTCGCGCTGGTCGCGCTCGGGCTGCCGAACAAGACGATCGCGGTCGAGCTCGGGATCAGCGAGCACACCGTCAAGTTCCACGTCGCCGCCATCCTGGATAAGCTCGACGCGGCCAGCCGCACCGAAGCGGTTGCTATCGCGGCTCGACGCGGCCTGCTGGTGTTGTAACAAACGACAGCCGGGGGGTGAGACACGGCCCGCAATCCCGTATCCTGCCGGCAACGGATAGGCACGGATTGAGGGAGGGACCAACAATGACTGTGCATCGCTTTGCGCCGGATCACTATTTCTCGACGATTGGCAGCCACGAGCCTGCGCTGCGGATTGGCGATGGGGACAGCGTCGAGACGACAACGATCGACGCCGGGGGCCATGACTCGTCCGACAACCGCATTCATCGCGGGAGCAACCCGCAGAGTGGTCCCTTCTATGTCGAAGGGGCGGAGCCGGGGGATGCACTGGCTGTGCGGCTGGATTCGATCGTGCCGAACCGACGGCGCGGATGGAGCTCGTCGCTCATTGCCGAGCGCATCCTCGACCCCGAGTTCGTCCGCACACTGCCCGAGCCACGGACGATCGACTGGGACGTCGATGTTGCGGCCGGCGTCGTGACGCTGACCGACCCCGAGTTGGAGGCGACGCTGGGTCGGCTCGCGCTGCCACTCGAGCCGATGATCGGTTGCTTCGGCGTCGCGCCGGCCGGCGGGCAGGCTATCGGGACCGCGACTTCGGCGCAGCACGGCGGCAACATGGACTATCGCGGGCATCGTCCGGGTGTCACTGTCATCTTCCCGGTTGCTGTCCCGGGCGCGCTCTTCCATATCGGCGACGGGCATGCTGTCCAGGGTGATGGTGAGATCGCCGGCACCGGCGTCGAGATCTCGATGGATGTCCGGTTCACTGTCTCGATCATCAAGCACAGCAACATTGTCTGGCCCCGAACGATCGACGACGACTACATCATGGCCATCGGCAATGCCCGCCCACTCGACGAGGCGCTGCAGGCTGCGACGACCGAGCTTGTGCGTTGGCTGGCCGCTGACTACGGCCTCGACACCCGCTCCGCGTCGACCCTGCTCGGCCAGACCATCGAGTACGACATCGCCAATGTCTTCGACCCCGCGTACACCGTCGTCGCAAAGCTCAATAAGCGCTGGCTGCCGGCGCGATAGTCCGACAGTCAGGCATTCAGGGTCAGGCCCGGGGGTGATGGGGTGAGCAGTCCGTCACCCCCGATTCCTCTCGCGGGCGAACGCGCGGAGGTCATTACGGAAATCGGGGTGCGCGATGCTGATCAGCGCCTCGGCTCGCTCGCGCAGGTTCTTGCCGTAGAGGTAGGCGACGCCGTACTCGGTCACGACGTAGTGAACGTGCGCCTGGGTCAGTGTCACCATTGCGCCATCACGGAGCCGGGGGACGATTCGCGACGATGTGCCGCCCATGGCAGTGGCCGGCAGCGCGATGATCGCTTTGCCACCCTCGGCCAGCGCAGCGCCCCGGATGAAGTCGGTCTGCCCGCCGAAGCCGCTGTAGACACGGTCGCCGATCGATGCCGCGCAAACCTGTCCGGTCAGATCGATTTCGATCGCCGAATTGATCGCGACCATCTTGTAGTTGCGTCGAATCACTGACGTGTCATTCGTGTAGTCAGCCGGCCGCATCACAATTTGCGGGTTATCGTGGACGAAGTCGTAGAGCCGCTGAGTGCCCATCAGAAACGAGGTCACCAGCTTGCCAGGGTGGAGAGGGTTGCGATCGCCGGTAATAACCCCTCGCTCGACGAGATCAATGACGCCGTCGGAGAACATCTCGGTGTGCAGGCCGAGGTCGCGATGCCCGCCGAGCTGGGCGAGGACCGCGTTCGGGATGCTGCCGATCCCCAGCTGGAGCGTTGCGCCGTCATCGATCAGCCCGGCGACATGCTTGCCGATCTGCGTCTCTGCCTCGCTCGGCATCGCCAGCTCGACGATCGGCAGCGGGGTGGCGATCTCGACAATCGCGTCGATGTCATCGACGTGGATGAAGCCTGCGCCGTGGGTGCGTGGCATCGATGTGTTGACCTGGGCTAGCACCGTTCGCGCACAGCGCAACGCCGCCATTGTGACATCGACCGAGACCCCGAGAGAGCAGAACCCGTGGCTATCAGGCGGTGAAACGTGGATCAGCGCGACGTCGATCGGCAGGTGGCCCGAGCTGAATAGCAACGGCACCTCCGAGAGAAAGATCGGGATATAGTCGGCCTGCCCGGCATTGACTGCCTCGCGGACGTTCGAGCCGACGAACAGCGCCTCGTGCCGGAAGCTTGCTTGCGCCTCGGCCTGAAGGAACGGCGACGGGCCTTCCGTGTGCAGGTGAACCAATCGGACATCGTGTAGCTCGCCAGCCCGGCCGGCCAGCGCCGTAAGCAGAGCGTGCGGGGTCGCGCAGGAACCCTGGACGAAAACCCGCTGGCCGCTCTTCACAAGCGCAACAGCGCCTCCCGCCGAGCGAAGCTTCTGGTCATATCGCCTCGACCAGCCATTGGATCTGGTGTTCATTCCTCGCTCATTCCGTTGTGCCGGCAGGGGCAGTCGCGGGTTGATGGCTCACCAACCCGTGCCCGCCTCGCCCGGACAGATCATTCAGCTTGCGATGGCCGATCGAGCTGGCTCGGTGATCTCGCGGGCGTGTGCGCCGGGCGGGATCGCCAGGATCGGAGTTGTGCCACGATGGAGCAGCTCGTTGGTGACGCTGCCGAAGGCCCAGCGGCGAAAGCCTCCGCGGCCGTGGGTGGAGATGAGGATCAGGTCTGCGTCGGTCGTCTCGGCAACCCGCGCGATCTCGTCTGCCGGGCGTCCGGAGCGAACCTCCCAGACAACCCTCAGCCCGTCGGAGCGGAGCTGCGTCGCCATTGCGTCGAGGGCGGCGCGTGCCTCGGCGCGGGACTGCTCCTCCAGCTCCTCGATCTGCTGCTGGGAAAGATAGACCGACTCGGGGACTTCGGCGACAAAGGCGGCCTGCCAGAATGGGTCGATGACCCGGACGAGCGCCAGCGTCGCGCCAGTGCCAGCGGCCAGCTCCGTGGCGTAGGGCAGCGCGGTTTCCGAGAGCGGCGAGCCGTCGAGTGGCACGAGAATCGTCCTCAGGTTCTCGTTTCGCACGGAGTGTTCATCTCGCACCAGGGCAACGGGCACCTTCGAACCGCGGATCACCTTGTCGGCGACGCTGCCGAACATGACCCGCCCGAAGCCGCCGCGCCCATGCGACGACATCGCAATCATCGCTTCGGGTGTGCGGTCGGCGAAGCGGAGAAGCTCCTCGGTCGGATTGCCCGTCAGGATGCGAGTTTCCACCTTCACGCCCTCCCCGATCGAAGCGGCGACGAAGGCGAGGTACTGTTCTGCGTTCGCGCGATCCTCAACGGTCATGGCCGGCGGAAGATCACTGAACGCTGGCTCATCGACGACGTGCACGAGGGTGATAGAGCCCCGACGGGCACGCGCGAGTGTGGTTGCCAGGCTCACCGCATGTTGCGATAGCTCCGACCCGTCCAGCGGCACGATCACCGTCTTCACGTCTCTATCTCTCCATTCGTCTTCACGGCGCATATATCTGCCCGACCCTGACAGGTCGAAATGTCACGCATCAGATAAAGCCTAAGCGAGCAGATGTTTCGGCTGTGTGATCTGTCGAACGGGGGTCGTTACAGTTTCGTGTACGTTTCGAAGCTCGGCGCTTTCCGTTGCGGCACGAGGGTTCTCTCCTGCGCTCGTGCAATAGACTAGAATTGCACCGTGATTTGCGGCAACGCGGGTGAGAGTGAGAGTGGCTGCGTGCGCAAGCATATGATCCTTGTTGCTGATGACGATGCGCCGATCCTGCGACTGGTGCGGGCGAAGTTGCAGACCGACGGCTATGCCGTCGTCACGGCGACGAACGGCGAGGAAGCAGTCCAGTCTGCCGAACGCGAGCGGCCGGATCTCGTCGTGCTCGATATTATGATGCCGGTGGTGGACGGGCTGGAGGCCATGAAGCGCATCCGCCAGGTATCCAACGTGCCGATCATCCTGCTGACAGCGCGGGCGAGCGGGGCCGACAAGATCCGCGGCCTGGATCAGGGCGCCGATGATTATGTCACGAAGCCGTTCGATCCCGACGAGCTCTCGGCCCGGATCGCGGCGATCCTCCGCCGCTCGGCCGGCGGCGCAACCCCGGCCAGCCAGATCCTGGAGTATCCCCGCGTCACGATCGACCTGGTCAATCGCAATGTGATCGTGAACGGCGCAGAGATCCAGCTGAGCCGGACCGAGTGGGAGGTGCTCTATCAGCTCGCCTCCAACGCCGGCCGGGTGATGCTCCACAGCGAGCTTCTTTCGCGCATCTGGGGGCCGGAGTTCCGCGACGAGACCTACTATCTGCGCACATGGGTGAGCCGTATCCGCAAGAAGCTGGATGACCAGGACAACGAAAACCCGCTGATCCGCACCTTTCCCGGGGTCGGCTACCGGATGGAGCCACCGGGCGAGGAGGGCTAATGCCCCTCAGTGTCATCAAGCCGGTCACCGAGGCGCTCTCCAGGGCGATTGGCGTGCCGGTGTCGTTGCTTGCCAGCGCCCCGGCTGCTGTCCGACGCGAGATAATGGCAGCCACCGTGCAACACGGCCTTGGCACCGTCGAGACGCAGATCAACTATCATCGCTATCTGGCCACCCGGTACGACGCGAGTCGCGATTCGGTGGTCGTCCTTGGCCCATATCGCCGGCCGATCGACAATCAGTCTGACGTCGCGACGCTGGACCCGGATGCTGAGGGGCGCGCGATCGCGGCGCTCCACGCAGCCTCGGTCGGATTTCGCCAGGCGATCGAGAATGAGCGTAGCCGCCTGAATCTCGCGTCGCAGCTCGAGGTCGTCAGTCGTTCGGTCCTGGCCGTCACCAGCGAGCTAGAGCTCAACACCGTCCTCCGACGGATCGTGGATCTGGCAGCCGAGCTGGCCGGCGCGCGCTACGCGGCGCTC
>CALMXF010000360.1 GCA_937870985.1 uncultured Chloroflexota bacterium | reverse complement strand
GCGTGGTCCGACGAGGTCGATCCGACGGTGCCGAAGTATTAGCGTAGGGTCCGGCGCATTAACCAGTTGGGGCTTGTCATTCCGAGGCCGCAGCCGAGGGATCTCTCCCTATTAGGTGTGGGGAGATTCCTCGCTGCGGCTCGGAATGACAGCGTACGATGGGAGTTTCTGCCCAGCGCGGTTGGTAGCTCAGGTCTTCGGGCGCCTGATCCACACCAGCTCGATCAGCCGTTCCTCGACCGCTGACTCTAGGTCAGCCTGCGTATTGCGAAGTGGGGCAAGGCCCTGGATGAACGGAAGACCGTGACGATCGAACACGGCGCTGATGTTCTGCATCTTTCGTTCGATCGCTTTTTCGGTACGGCTTGGGAGTTCGTTCCGGTGGAGTTCCCGATAGCGATGCATCTTCACGACATCGCGGCCGGCCACCTCGTCCCCCAGCATCTGGAAGTAGGCATCAACGATGGCGTCGATTTCCTCCGACGACCACGGCTCCCGAGTCGTCCGCGTCCTATCGGTCATTGGCTCTGCGCCTGACCGGACGCGATAGCATCCCGCAGCCGCGTCACTGCGTGCCCCAATTCCTCGACCCATTCCACGTTAGAACAGAATACCGCCTCAGGATCCCCCTCCAAAATCTGCACATAACGGGACAACGACAAGGCGATGTCGTCGTGCATCTTGTTCGGCGCCGTTCATTCGCAAACCGGCAGGTCGTCGGATGCGATGGTTTGCGCCTCGATCCGTCGAAGCATCGCCAGCAGCCGCTTGACCCAGGTGTCGCTACGAAGATCGTGCTCCCAGACGCGCATGACGTGAAAGCCATCGGCGCGAAGTTGGCGGCGAACGCGATTGTCCCGCCTTCGGTTGCGGTCGATCTTCTCACGCCAGTAATCCGCGTGAGCCTGGGGATAGCGGACATGCTGCGGGCAACCATGCCAGAAGCAGCCATCGATAAACACAACAAGCCGATCCCGTGGGAAGTAGAAATCCGGCTTGCCCGGGAGGTGGGCATGCCGCTCCCACCCACCAATATCTGCAGAGTCGAGCGCGGCGATAGCTTTCATCTCGGTCGACCGATTGCCGGTGCTCTTGACCTTTGCCATCAACGCAGAGCGATCAGCAGGTGTCAACGGATCCACCACTCAGGGTAGCTCAGATTCTCCGGTGTCATTGCCCGGCTCTTCCACGGGAAACGGTTCGTGAAAGTCAGCGAGTCGCTGGGAAGCCAGCCGTTCCAATCGACGCGCCTGCGTGATCAACGTTCGCCGCAACCCAATCGAGACATCCCGTTCGCTGATGACGCGAGCGAGGTTCGCAACCGTCATCGCGCGGCGAGCCAGGCGGGTATCCGGATGCTTGCGCAAATCATAGATGTCGTCCGGGATGATCCGGGCACGGACAGCCGGCGGAAGCAGAACGATATCTCGCGGAGGTATGTCGGCTTCGTTCAGAACCGCGCCAAGAGCGGACTCACGCAGGACCTTCTGAAATACCGTGTACTCCGCAGCGGCGAGCTCTTCTTTCACTCGTTGCTTGTAATCGTCGTTAGTTTCCCCATTGGCTGGAGATTCCAGCTCATAGAATGGATAGACCTCTACCTCAGCAACCTCGAACGGATCGAGGACGTTCATCGCAACGGCGTCGGTGCGCTGATTGGTAAGGTGCCGACGGATTCGCGTTCGCAGGCGCTCGGTTGTTTGCCCAACGTAGATCGGTTCGCCATCGTAGTCGTAGAAGACATAGACGCCGCACTTGGCGTTATTCGGTTGTCTCCCATCGGCGTCTGTGTGGTTGAGAAAGTCATCGAGGCGCCCACGAATTGCCGCTACTTCCTGAGGCAGCTCGGAGCTCCGCCGACGGCTCGATCTAGACACCAACCAGCATCCTGTCGACCTTCCAACGTATATCGGTCAGTTCCGTCGATAACAATGGCACGAGATACTCGCGAGTCAACCACGATATGACCGGGACACAGACTGCGTCGCCAAACGCGAAGAGCACGCGCCCCTCGGAGATTCCGTCGAAGCGGTATTCGCCGGCGCCTTGTAGCCGCGCGTACTCACTGCCAGTCATCCATCGGATTCGTGCGGCGCCAAAGCCAGCCTCAACGACCGCCTGCTTGCTCGACCCGCCACGAGCGGTCCGAAGACAGCCGCTGATTGAATCGCTGCGGATCTCCCACGCTGGCTTTCCATTGCGCGTGCGCCGGTATGCCGTCGCCCATGTCATCGACCCCAACGCTCGCATCGCGTCATAGCGCTCGCGTTGTAACGGCGAGAGCTCGTCTTCGAAGCGTTGCGCGCGTGTTGCGTCCCACCATCGACTATCGTCGAGCGAGAGTCGATCGACAACACCAGCCAGCGTGCCGGTATCGCGCTCTGGCAGTGTCAAATCCAGAGCGTGCAGATTCAGCTCCGGATGACGCTGGACGAAGCGCCCCACCCAGGGCGGTCGGATGGCGCTCGGCGACCAATCGCTTTCTAGTGGGAATCGATCCCGCGAACCGACGATAAATAGCCTGGGGCGACTCTGCGGAACAAAGTGACGAGCATCGGCGATAAGCAGGTCGCACCAGTAGCCGAGCTCGTTCAGGCGACGAATGGCATGGAACAGGTCGCTCCCGCCATGCGATGACGCAAAGCTTGGAACGTTCTCGATCAACAGGGCGTATGGGCGATGTCCCTGCATCTCATCGAGCACGCGAGCGAACTCCCAGAATAGTCCGGATTGCTCGCCCGCTAGTCCACGGCGATTGCCCGCCAGCGAAAGGTCGGTGCATGGAAACGACGCCGTGGCGACATCCACATGCGGCAGCGACGCGCCACGGACGTTTCTAATGTCGTCCAGCAGAAAGTCATCGCCGCCGAAGTTCTGCGCGTACATCTCGCGCTTGCCGCGATCGATGTCGTTGGCCCACAGAACCTGAGCGCCGTTTTGCTCGAGCGCCATACGGATGAGTCCGATACCAGCGAAGAATTCCGCGACGCGCACGCTGCCTCCCAGAGCGGACTAGAACGTCTGTCCTGTACGTTCATCCACTAGTCTTATACCCTGAAAGCGACCATAACGCCAGTAATACC
>CALMXF010000359.1 GCA_937870985.1 uncultured Chloroflexota bacterium | reverse complement strand
GATAGACCGGCGCGTAGCCCGCCGCTGTCAGCAACGTGTTGCGCTCGCGCAGTGGCACCTCCAGGTGATCGAACAGGCGCAACAGCATCTCCCGGCTCGGCTGGGCGCGGCCGGTCTCGATGAAGCTGATGTGGCGCGTCGACACCTCGGCGTCGAGCGCCAGGTCGAGCTGACTTCTTCTCCGGCGCTGCCGCCAGTCGCGCAACAGCTCTCCGATGGGCCGATTCATCGTCTGCATGGGGCGCATTCTACTCGGGTCGCGCCGGCCGGCCATTACCTGTGAGGTAATGGATTTCGATCGTCTTCGGAGAAAGAATCGAACCAGATCGATTGTGACCGCCGCCTCGAAGAGACGAGACAACGACTGTGACCATGACCGGGACCATCACCGAATCGCCGACTAGCCGGACCGATCTGCTCCGCAACATCATCATCGCCGACGCGATCGTGACAGGGTCGGCCGCGATACTACTAGCGGTGGCCGCTAGCCCGCTGGGCAGTGTTCTTGGCTTGCCAGCAACGCTGTTGCGCTTCGCGGGGGTCGGCCTGATCCCCTACGCCGCGTTTCTGTTGTGGGTGGGGCTACGGAAAGCCTCGTCGCTAGCGCTCGTCCGATTGTTGGTCACCGCGAATCTGCTCTGGGTCGTTGGCAGCGTCGCCCTGTTGTTCAGCAGCAGGATCGACCCAACCGCACTCGGAGTCACGTTCATCCTGATTCAGGCAGCCATGGTCTCAGCCTTCGCCGCTCTCCAGCACCTCAACATCCGCAGCCTCCCTCATCCCACGATTTCCCGGAAGACGCGGAGATAGTTGAGGCCGAGCAGCTTGCGCAGCTCATCCTCGGTGAAGCCGGCCTGGGCGAGGGCGACAGTGATGTTCGGCCAGTCGGCCAGGCTCTCGTAGCCGGCCAGCTGGTACTCGTTGCCGATCCGATGATCCTCGACGCGGAAGCCCATCCAGTTGAACTCGCCGGCCAGCTGAGGGCGCATCGACGTCGGGTACTCGACCTGCGAGCTGGTGCCCGGGCCGGGGCCGGCCTTGTCGGTGCCGATCCCGACGTGGTCGATCCCGCAGATATCGACGAGGTGGCTGATCTGGCGCACGACGTCATCGAGCGACGCGCCCGGCGTCTCGCGGATGAACCCCGGTAGCGTGACGACGCCGAAGTAGCCGCCCTGCTCGGCAACGGCGCGGGCCAGCTCGTCCGACTTGCCGCGGTCGTGTTCGGCGACCGCCTTGCTCGACGAGTGCGAGACGATCACCGGCGCGGTCGAGATCGCCATCGCGTCCCAGCCGATCTGCTCGCTGCAGTGGCTGACATCGACGATGATCTTCGCCGCGTTCAGCCGCCGGACCATCTCCTGGCCGAAGTACGTCAGCCCGCCCTGATACCGGTCGGTGCAGCCATCGCCGACGAGCGTGTGCAGGTTGTAGGTGAGCTGGACCATCCGCAGGCCGAGGCCGTAGAACAGGTCGATGCGGTCCAGGTCGTCGCCCAGCGCCAGCGTGTTCTGGAAGTCGATGATGACCCCGTGGCGTCCCTCGGCGTGGGCGAGCTCGATGTCGGCGGCCCGGCGCACGATCAGCATGTCGTCACGCAGGGCGTCGACGATTGCCTGAGCGTTGGCGATCCGGCGGGTCGAGCGCTCGAATGCGGTCGCCAGCCGGTCCGGTCCTGCGTAGGTGCCGCAGGCGACGGTCACGCCCGAGCGTCGCCACATGTCGAGGTACATGTCGCGTCCCTGCTCGGTGGTCTGGATATCGCGCACCAGCGCGGCCTCCAGCGCCGGCCCGACCTCGGCGATCGTCCGTCCCTGCGCGGCGAGTGCTCCCAGCGTCTCGCGCATGCCGGGAGTGAAGACGATCCCGGAGGTGATCGGTGGTTGTTGGGTGTCGATGACTAGCGATTGGCGATGTAGCGCCCGCGCCTCCTCGGGCGTCAAGCTCGGCGCATGTCCGGCCGGCATAGATGGTTCCCTCCTTCTATATCGGTGATATACGGGTTGGGGAAGGCATGGGGTGTGGACCATGTCGACTGGCGCTTCCCTCACCTCCCCGGCTTCTCGGGCAGGGAAGGGTCACACTGGAGCGCCGCTTCCCACCTCGACGAGGATCGCCTCGACGAGCATCGCGGCCCGCCGGCCGACTTCCAGCTCCTGCTCACCCAGCGACGGCCAGCCACGCTCGGTGGCGCCACCGGTCGCCTTGAGCAGCTCGTTATTGGAGACATCCTTCACTGGCAGGAACGGGATGCCGTAGATCGCCGCAACCTGGGCGATGGCGGCTGCCTCCATCTCCTCGCAGAGCGAGCCGTGCAGATCGTGGAGCGAGAGAATCGTCTCGCTATGCTGCGTCCAGATATCGGCCGACGCAACCGTGCCGGTATGGACGCTCGGCATAGTCTCGTAGCCTGGCCAGGCTGGCAGGCGCACCTGAGCAGCACAGCGCTGCGCTAGCGCGACCAGCTCCGGCGCGGTCGGGATCGAGCCTGTCTGTACCCGTGCGCCATCCGCCACGTAGTCGAACCCCATGTAATCCCGCGTGCCGTCGGGCCGGACAATCTGCGCCGAGAAGTGGACGACACGGTCGCCAATGATCACGTCCCCCGGGCCAAGGTCCAGACGGTGCGCGCCAGCGCAGCCGTAGTTCAACAGGAGATCGGGAGGATCGAGCAGGCAGAGCGCCGAGGTCGTCGCGCTCGCGCTCACCATCCCGATGCCGGAGACGATCAGGTCGACGCTGACCCCGGCCAGCGTCCCGCGGGTTCTCCGCCAGCGGGCCAGCGGCTGCTCCGCGGCTCCCACCAGCTGCTGGCGGAGATGGGCAGCCTCCGAGTCCATTGCGCAAATGACGGCGATGCGTGTGGTCATTTGTAGAGCGCCCTTACGACCGTCGCGACGAAGAGCAGGATCAGCGCGGCGCAGACAGCGATGAAAAGCCTGTCTCGCTGTCGAAGGAACGTCAGCAACGCGGCGGCGACGTAGGCCAGCGGAGTCAGCAGCAGACCGAGCAAACCGATATCTACAAGCCCGCTGGGGTTGAGATTGACAGCCTCACGCAGGACCGTCTCCATGTGGTGCGTCGTGTCATTGATGCCCTCGCCGCGGACGAGGGCAAGCAGCAGGCCGACGACGATGACGGCGATGCTGGCCCAGAATCCGATCGCCAGGATCTGGGCAATGCGATCGTAGAGGTGCTCGAGCTGCGGATCCGGGGCGTCGGCCGACGATGACTGCGGATCGACCGCCGAATCAGCCATCAGTAGACTCCAAACGCATTGAGCAACATCGAGATCGCCAGGCCGGCGAGGACGAAGACAAAGACGGTATTGAGGTGGGCAGGGTGGATCCGCCGGACGACTCCCGCACCGACGCGTGCCCCGCTGATGATCCCCAGCACGGCCGGGACAGTCACGATCGGATTCACCAGGTCGTTCTGATAGTAGACCAGGGCCGAGGCAGACGCCGTCAGGCCGAACATGAATGCGCTGGTGCTCGTGGCTGCCTTCATCGGCAGTCCCATCACGATCGTATAGAGCGGGACGGTGATCGGGCCGCCGCCGATGCCGAACATGCCGGATGCGACACCCGCCAGGCCCGCGCCGGGCAGGCCAATCAGAAGCTTCCGCGGCACATAGCGCACAATCCCTCCGGTCGCCGCGTCGAAGTAGCGTCCGCCGAGCCGGTGCGGGTCTTCGGTCGCGGTTGTGTCGGTCGGGGCCGCGCGCGCCGTCCCCCCACGTCCGCGCCGGAACATGACCGCCGAGACGTAGAGCAGCAGCAGGCCGAACGAGCCCTTCAGAATCGACTCCGGCAGGCTGACGGCCAGGAATCCGCCGGCAATCGCGCCGGCCACCATCGCGACGAGCATGACCAACGCCAGACGGACATTGGTGAATCGCGCCTTCAGATAGACGGCCGAGCCGGACGCGGAGTTCGAGACGACCGCGATCGCGCTGGCAGCGATCGCCGTCTTCAGCGGGACACCGAAGACTAACGAGAGGATCGGCACGAGAAACACCCCGCCGCCGAGACCGAGCATTGAGCCAAGGACGCCCGCGCCGAGCGCAACGGCCGCGATCAGGATTGCTTCGACCAGTGGGAGCCACCTCTCAGCTATCCGGGCTCGCGTCCACCAACGCCGACGCATCTCAGCACCACGTCGGACTCGCTGGTTGTCGTGACCTCCGGGACGAGCATGTCAGGCGCGAACCGGCCACCCCCAGCGGCCCGGAACAGCACGCCTGCGGCAATGGTGCATCCACGGCCGTCAGTTGGCAACTACTCACCGATTACCACATCGGTTGACCGCGCGAACCGCACGAGCATTGCTCGCGCGGTCGTGATGGCGACGAGGTCATCGCGCCCCTGGCTGACGGTGGCGAACGCGTCGGCCAGCGCCTGCTCGACCGTTGTCGCCGGCGGGGTGGGAGCCAGGCGGATCGTCTCCTCATGTCGTGAGCGACCAACCGGAACCGCGATCAGAAAAAGAAACATCATCATCACCAGGGTCAGAACGAACTCGACACTGATCGACAATGCATAGAGGAGAAAGAAGGAGCTCATCGGATCGCTCGCTCCTCGACGACTGCCGCCGCGTAGCGTTCGAGCGCGTCGATCGCCTGGCTGCTGGCCGACCCAGCCTGGCCGGCCGCGACCTCGGCCATCGCGCCGCGCAGCGATCGCAGCGTCGGGTCGAGCAACGCCTCACGCCGGCCACGCGCGGCGGCGGTCCGGA
>CALMXF010000358.1 GCA_937870985.1 uncultured Chloroflexota bacterium | reverse complement strand
CTGCAGCCGGCTCGTATACGCCGGTCATCTGGATCGCCACCGCGCTCTCGGCGCTGGCCGCGGTCGCCGCGCTCCGAGCGCGTTGAGGCAACTACTCGATGAGGGGAACGACGTTTCGTTCCAGCCACGTCGCGATCATTGCTATTGTTGGGCAAGGGACTCGAGCGCCGGTCGATATCGTTCGACGAAGTGATCGACGCGCGCTTCGAAGTCCATGTCGATTCCCACGATTCCGGGCGGATGCGGCTGCCGCCGCGCTCCTCATCGAACTGAACCGCCACTCGTGATCCGTGCTGGAGCTTCAGTCGCCGGCGCATCTCAGGGGGAGCGCGACTGTGAGGCTATTCCCCGACCGTGTAATCGTTCGCGTCATTGACGTCGCCAGCCGTGTTATCCATCTGAAGGGTACCGTCAGGACCGCGTCATGATGACGACGACGGTCTTCTGGACTAACCCTGAAGAGGGTTATCTCCCCCAACTCCTGACCGATCGCATAGCGGGGAACGCTGGCCGATATCACCGAAAGACAGACCGGGTCGCCGCAAGCCGTTCCCAGTTCCACTCTTTCTTGTGATCGATCTTGGCGAGGATCCCAACCCGACGCCGCTGAACGTTGACTCGGCCCCCACCTATTGACCAATGGCTATGGGAGGGGTATATTGTCGTCATATCCCGTAGATGTTGTTTTCAGTCAGTCTGTATGCAGGCTTCTTGCCATTAGAGCAACGTATCATTGGCCGCTGTTTCACTGTTGGCTGGCTGACACCTGACTCCTCAAGACTGTGAGGCAGGGGAGGATCGGGATGTTCCATTCACCATCATCACGCGAGGTGCGGGCGACAGTGGCTGCTGTCGCGACGGTGTTGCTGTCTACCATATTCTCAATCCCTGCCAGCGCATATAACTGCACGGGTGGCAATGGCTGTTACGGGACAGTGCGTTGGAACGGTGCTGTAGATGGTGCTGACGCGCGTATCAGTGTTGGAACCATGAGTATGACGAGTTCATTATGGCACATCAACAGCGTACTCTGGGTTCGTGATCGTGACGGCGTTAATGATTGTAGCATCCTGGGAATTCCTGTTGATACTGCCTGGATTGAAGTAGGATACTGGGCACGCAGCAGTACGCAGCAATTCTATTGGGCAGATTGTCGCGCTGGAGCATCATATTACGAAGGTGCGTTCGGCACGGTTACTACCTCCGACAAATACAAACCTAATTACTTTCAGATCCGGAGAAATACGAAGAACAGTACTTACTGGTTCGTTCAGATCATGGCGATAAGTAACTCATGGTCGCTCGTTAGCTCAGCTAATTCTATGTGGCCTGATCAGATCGAAATAGGCGGGGAATTGACCGGTAACTCAGGTGCATCCATGTATTCTGGTCACACAACGAACAACCGATACATCCATTATGGATCAAGTTCTACACCAAACTACTACTACCAGGGCCGGGACGGTGATGGAAAGACCCAGAACCCTCCCTTCGTCTCTGGGTGGACGGCTGGAGCGCCAGACCCTGGCGGTACTGGTGGAGATTGGTACGCCTATTGTAGTGCTGGCGCCTGCTGATCTACCGGACTATTTGGGAGGAGTGTTTCATGCGTAAGATGCGACAGATTCTCTTCTTGATTGGTCCGCTGTGTATCACCGTCGCATTCGTGATCGCGTGTGGCGCGCCAGAGGAACGACTTCAGAGTGGAGGTGGCGAGGTTCGCGCGACCGCAACTACGCAGGGGTCTCCGACCGCTGAAGTAGCTGACGGTGGCGCACTAGCGACGGACAGTGCTCCAATAGCCGGGTCTGAAGCGATTCATCCGACGCTGGCTGCGAAGCCGGGCAAGCCAACCTTCACCGAGGATGATGTCCGAGCCTGGGTTGCTGATAACCCGCCAGCAGCCTGGGATAGCACGACTCCACCGCCAGTCGTTGAGCGTGTTGAGTTCTTGCCCGCGAGGGAGGTGGCTGCGAAAGTGAACCACCCGGTTTATGCACCAGACGACGCGATCCTCTGCCTCGCTACTCTCAGCGGAACCTGGGCGCCCGAGCTGCCGCCTGGTGTGAAGCCGTCTGGCTCACCAATCCCCAACACCGTGATCTATCTGATTTTCGATGGCACAACCGGTAATCTGCTCGGTATGACATCCGGAGTCGACTCGTCCAAGTAGCAGGTGAGAGGTTTCTCACGAAATTGGAAGCTTGGTAGAAACACGTCTATCGGGACTCATTGCTCCGTCTAGCATGAAGCGTCCGGTCGACAGCCACCTGTGCCTCTGTCATGTATGGCCCGGGTGCGCTTTGTGGGCGATGGCACCCCGAGCGAAACATCCGTCCTCCCCGTTTCTGGGTTCCAGGCGGGAAAACGGATCCTTCACTCCGTTCAGGATGACAGAGGGAAGGGGGCCTACCGTACCCAACGACATGACAGATC
>CALMXF010000357.1 GCA_937870985.1 uncultured Chloroflexota bacterium | reverse complement strand
GCCACCCAGCTCGTCATCGAGCAGGCCGAGCTGTTTGCCAGCGAGGAGACGGCGGGGATGGCCGGCTACGTCAGCTGAGGCAATCTCGTCTCGCCTGTGCCGCTGGCCCCTACCAGCCCCTGTCCGATAGCGCCTCCGCGCCCAGCCGGCGCAGCAGCACCCGCCACTCCGGCGGGTTGTCCGGATGCCACTCGAAGACGGCGCGTTCGAAGTACTGCGTCAGAACGGTGTCGTTGTCCGCGTTCGTCTCCATCATCGGCTCCGAGAGCGGGTAGCCGAAGAGGGCCAGCGATTCGCGGAACGAGACGCCCGGATCCCCGACGTCGAGGCCGCGGCCGGACCAGTAGTCCCAGAATCGTTCGTCGATGGCGTGCCCGGTTGCGGGCATGTAGTGTGGGGCGCTGGGGTCAGCGGTCGGGAACGTGGTCCAGTCGCGACCCTGGCTCACCAGCAGCTCCGCGCCGAGGCGGCCGAGCAGCACGTGGTACGGCGGCGCGTTCTCGGGGTGGTACTCGAAGCGCTGCCGCTCCGTGAGCTGGACGGTGTAGTCCACGCCGGTGTCGGCATTGAGCTCGGAGAATTCCTCGGTCAGCGGGAAGCCGAACACCGGCAGGCCACCATTCGCCTGCCAATACTCAAGGAAGCTCCACGACAGGTAGTGGCTGGTTTCCGGGAAATACTTCCACGTGGCGCCGATTGCGTCCGGGTTGGGGCGTGGCGCGCTCGGCAGGCGGGTGGAGATCGGCGCCGCGTGAATTTCGTTGGTCACCTGATCGTATGGCGGTGGGTACACGTATGGGAATGTCCGTGTCCAGGCGAGTGCTCCGCCAGACGCCGCGACGAGCCCGAATTGCCCGCCCGCGCCATCGACGATATTCGAGGTGACCGCGACAAACGAGGCGTCCGTCTGAAGGTCGTACATCCGAATCAACGGGTTGGCGTTCCAGACGATGTAGCGGCCGTCGGTGGCGAACTGCGTGGCGTCGATCGCGATGTGGCGTGTCACCCCCGTCGTCAGCGATCGGACAGACAGGCCCCCGGCTTCCCGATACACCAGCACATCGCCGCGTGCGTCGAATGGGATCCGCTGCGTGCCTTCGGCAATTGTCAGGTCGTCGCCGGCAGCCAGCGTCGCCAGCCGCCAGGAATCCGTCGCCTCGTCGTGCTCCTGCCAGATCACGTGCCCTTCGGCGACACTGAGATCCTTCACGAACGTCTCCCAGGTTGCGGCGGTGTAGAGGTTGCTCGTGTCGGCGCCAGGATAAGCACCCTGGGCGCGGATGACATCGCGATCGCCGCCGCCGGGAATCCGTTCGACCCAGTAGACGGTGCTGCCGGAGACGCCGACCGGGCCGGGAACGTTGGCTGACGAGAGTTGCCATTGTTCGCCGGTATACAGGTTCTTGGCGAAGACGCCGTGCGGACCCTCGCCGTGGTAGTGGTTCCACGTCGTGGACAGCGCCAGCAGCCCGCCGTCGATATCGAGGTCGACGGCCAGAGCGTCCCAGAGAGTCGAAGGGTTCTCGGGGTCGCCCGAGATGTCAACGCTGACAGGTTCGCCGGTTAACCGATCGATACCGTCGAGCGTGGCTGTCGTGGAGCCCGGAGATTGTGAGGAATAGACGATCCAGATGACGAACCGTCCGTCCGTCCTCAGCCGGGTGATCGAGACCGCGTTCCCGGTGGCTGCCACCAGCGTTGGCTCGTCCCAGGCTCGCGTGGCGCCGGCGCTGCTTGCGAGCGCAGAGCAGGCGAGGAGCAAGACTACGGCGATGCGGACCATATGGCGTGACATGTGGCGCCTCCTGTGCG
>CALMXF010000356.1 GCA_937870985.1 uncultured Chloroflexota bacterium | reverse complement strand
CAGAGCCATCACATCCTCGAGAACGGCGAGGTCGTCTACGAGGGCGACACTATCCTCTTCGCCGGCCACGACTATGCTGAGCCAGTCGACGAAGTGATCGACGCTGGCAACGCGATCGTCGGTCCGGGATTCATCGACCTCGACGCGCTGTTCGACCTCGACTCGACCGTGCTCGGTTTCGACAGCCACCCCGGGTGGGCCAAGGCGCGCGTCTGGGCCAGCACCTATGTCGACCGTGGGCCGCGCGATGTCTATACGCCCGACGAGGAGCAGTTCCAGCACGAGTACGCGATGATCCAGCTGCTGCTCAACGGCATCACCACCGCGCTGCCGATCCGTTCGATCCTGTATCGCGAGTGGGCCGAGACCTACGAGGAGAATGCCCGCGCCGCCGAAGCGGCCGCGAAGATCGGCATCCGGATGTACCTCGGGCCGTCCTACCGCACCGGTCTGCCGGTGGTCTACCCGGACGGCTCGTTCGGCATGCACTGGGACGAGGAGCGCGGGCTACGCGGGCTGGATGACGCGATCCAGTTCGTCCGCGACTTCGACGGCGCTCACAATGGCCTCATCCGCGGCTTCCTGCAGCCGGACCGCATCGAAGGCTGCACCGAGGAGCTGCTCACCCGCACAGCGGCAGCCGGCGAGGAACTCGACTGCCCGGTTCGGCTGCACTGCTGCCAGGGCGAGCTGGAGCTCAAGCTCGTCGAGGAACGCTGGGGCAAGTCATCGTTGAGCGTCCTGCGCGACCTCGGGTTCCTCAGTCACCGTGCGCTGCTGCCACACGGCTCGCTGCTCGGCGGGGTGCGACCGACACCGGAGAAGATCGAGACCGAGCTGGGCTGGCTGGCCGACGCCGGCGTGGCAATCGTCCACTGTCCACTGGTCATGGCACGCGGCGGTGGCGCGATGAACTCCTTCCCCTACTACCACGAACGCGGAGTAAACATCGGCCTCGGCACCGACACGTTCCCGCCAGACATGATTCTGAATATGCATGTGGGGACGATGGTGACGCGCATCCGCACGGGGGGGCCGACTGTCAGCGCAGCCGACTACTACACCGCCGCGACGATCGACGGCGCGAACGCGATCGGCCGGCCGGATCTCGGCCGGCTGGCGGCAGGCGCGAAGGCCGACATCACGGTGTTCGATCTGTCGGCGTTCCACATGGGCCAGGTTGTCGATCCGATCCAGACAATGGTGCTGAACGGCTCAGGGCGTGACTTCACAACGGTCATCGTCAACGGCCGGACGGTCATCCGCGATCGGCAGGTCGACGGTTACGATCTGCGCGCGATGCACACGCAAGCGCAGCAGCAGTATGAAAAGCTGATGGCGTCGTATCCGGAACGCTCGCACCTCCACCCGCCGGTCGAGGAGATCTTTCAGCCATCGTTCCCGACTGTCGGTCGCGGGACGGCGTAAGCGCAGACGGTCGCGGGTCGTGTCCATCTCTACCCGTCGATGCTGGATCGCCGGATGCGGCGAGGCGACGCTCAGCAAGCGTGAGCTTTCTGGTGATGTCGCCTTGCCGCGCTCACGCCCGAGTAAGTCCGACGACGTTCAGTACCGTCTCAGATCCATGCGCGATTGCCCGGTGGTGACTGATCGGTCGAGCTCGTTGACCGCCAGCGTCAGCCTGTTCAGCTCGTCGGTCGAATTCGCCAGCGCGCGCACCATGAGCCATGCAACACCGTGCCGCGAACCCCTGGTCACCCCCGCCTTCGCCAGGCCGGACTGTGTGACTGTGCCGCGCACACAATCCTCGTAGCCATCGTCGATGTGCGGGCCGAAGACAAGGATGCTGCCCATGTGGCTGGCTCCTTCGAGGTAGCCCAGCCCGTCGATGGCCTGGTCGATCTCACTCGGCCGTAGCCGCACATTGTCGGTGCAAACGAGGCCGGCGTGGCCGGCCGCACGGATATCGAGGCGCAGATGTATGCCCGAGTACGTGAACTTCGAGTCATCCGGGTCCCAGCCAGGGGTGACGGCTTCGGCGAAAAACCCCTGGGCATCCGGCGCGGCGACGATTGTTGTGAACTGCCGATAGTCGGCGTCTCGATACGCGATGAGCTGGTCCGGGACATATTCCAGCCGGGAGCCTGAGCCCAACACGATCGTGGTTTCCTGGACTGCCGGCCTGGTGGGTGTCCTGTGGATACGCGTCGCCGCCTGCGATGAAAGAAGCAGGCTGGAATTCGGGCCCAGGTCGATATCGTATCGATACGCTTCGCCGAAGTAGGCCCCGCCCGGGTTCATCACGATGTAGGTGAGCTGCCCGGAGTCATCCAGGTAGAGCGGATGCATCAGCCGGAGAACCCCGTGGCTCTCGGTTATCACCGGTCGCGTCCGGTCGCGGTGGCGCGCCACCTTAACGCGAATGGAGCCGGCAAGATCATCCGGCGCGGCGCGACGGTATCCCAGTGACGCCTCGGTCACGCAAGATCGCTCATCAGCACATCATGTTGCAGCCAGTGAATCACCTCATCGAGACCCTCGTCGGTCTTTAGGTTGGTGAACACAAACGGCTTGTCGGTTCGCACGATTTCCGTATCGCGTCGCATGACGTCGAGGTTCGCGCCGACGTAGGGAGCAAGATCCATCTTGTTGATCACGAGCAGATCGGACTTGATCATTCCCTGGCCAGACTTCCGTGGGATCTTCTCTCCCTGGGCAACGTCGATAACGTAGATCGAGAAATCGACGAGCTCGGGGCTGAACGTTGCCGAGAGGTTATCCCCGCCGGACTCGATAAAGAGAACCTCCAGATCCGGGTGGCGTTGTAGCATCTCCTCGACTGCCGCGTCATTCATAGAGGTGTCCTCGCGGATCGCCGTGTGTGGGCAACCCCCGGTCTCAACCCCGATGATCCGATCCTCGGGCAGCACACTGGTCGCCGCGAGAATCTTGGCGTCTTCGATGGTGTAGATATCGTTCGTGATCGCAGCCATCGATACATCGATGGCCATTCGACGGGTGATGCGCTCGATGAGCTGTGTCTTGCCGGCGCCAACAGGGCCGCCGACTCCGATTCGAATGACACCGCCGTGAGTCATGATCTCTGCGCTCCCTAACTCATGAATATCCGCGCCCGCAGGCGTTCGTGCTGCATCTGGGCGATCTCCAGTCCGGGGACAACCATGCCCAGGTCGCTGTAGTCGAGTGTGTGTGCTTCCTCGAGCGCGCGCTCTATCCAGGCATGAGCCGCAGTGATGATCTGTTGACCATCGGACTGCCCGATCGGAATGCCTCGAACAGCGTTCTGCGTCAGAGTGGTCACCGTCCCGGTCAGGTGGCCCAGGATCGCATCATCAACGGGAACATTGAAGTGGAGTGTGATGCGCGCAAACTCCAGCGCAGGATGCGCCACCTCGGCCGTCGAGGACGGCGCCCCCAGCGCCTGCTCGCCGATCTTGCGGATCCGCCGGGCGATCGCGACATCTGCGGTCCGTATCTGCGCCGGCAACGTCGCGGCAATGGCACGATCGGCGAGGTCATCCTCACAGACTCCGTCGTAGGCCATCCGCATGAGCAGCGCGTCGGTGTAGGTCAGCTGGGTGGCGACGAAAACGCGCAGCCACTGCGAGAACGTGCTCGCATCATGCACCTCCCCACGAGAGAGATACTGCTCGAATCCGAATGAGTGACTGAACCCACCGGTCGGGAGGGCGGAGTCGCTCAACTGAAGCAGCAGCGCGAGGGCTCTCAATGCGCGTGCTCGGCATGGCGGAATGGGATCGGCATAATGCGCTGCTGTCGCGCATATGGGACGCCTACAGACTCCAGGTACTGGACTACCGTGTGATCGTACTGAACGACCATGACGTCGGCCTGATACTCCGATTCGGCGTCGAAGAACTGCGCAGGCAAGTGGCGGTTCCCCAGGCTATGGGCAACAACGGCCATCTCCAGGATCGAACGTGGCTGGACGACAATCACATCAGTCGATTCGACCCGCACGACGATCGCATTACCGCCATCCAGGTGCAGGACGTCGCCATCCTGCAGATCAGGCGCATCCGTCGGGAGACGGATGCCGACCTCCCGGTCGTGGTCAGTGCGAACCCGCTGTATCCGCTTGACAAGCTGATCGCTGGGGAGGGTGACCGTCTCGACATGAACACCCGCAGGCAAGGGGGACTCGTGGAGGTTCCCGTAAATCTTCGTAACAAGCATTGCGTTCCTCAATGTGCCTTTCTCGGAGACCCGGTGTCCCGATTGGAGATACCCCGAGCGAGCAACACGTCGTGCCCGACCACCGACGTGGGCGTTACGACCTCTCGCTCGGGGCAATTCGTATGTTCTCGCTACCCGCAGCGAGCTAGAACAGGAAATACCGCTGGGCGAGCGGAAGTCGCTCGGCCGCCTCCGCGGTCAGAACCTGTCCGTCGATCGACACCTCGAATGTCTGCGGATCAACATGGATGTCCGGCGTCGCAGTGTTGTGCTTGAGGTCTGCCTTGGAGATTGTGCGCACGCCATGCACGGCGTACGGATGCTTCGTCAGCCCCAACGACACCGGAATACCGGCATCCATTGCTGCCTTCGAAACGAAGATCAGGCTGGAATGACCTCGCGCCAACCCATGCGCGGCAAATTGCCGGCGCATCGTTCGCGGCTGCGGCGTCGGGATCGACGCGTTGGGGTCGCCCATGAGCGACATCACGATCATGCCGCCCTTGAGGATCAGGTCCGGCTTGACGCCGAAGAACTTTGGATCCCACAGGACGAGATCGGCGAACTTGCCGACTTCGACGGACCCGACCTCGTCGGCGATTCCGTGCGCGATCGCGGGGTTGATCGTGTACTTGGCGATGTAACGCTTGATCCGGTTGTTGTCGTTGTGCGTCGAGTCGCCGGCGAGGGCGCCCCGCTGATGCTTCATCGAGTCGGCAACCTGCCACGTTCGCGTGACGACCTCACCGATCCGGCCCATCGCCTGGGAGTCGGACGAGGTGATAGCGAACACGCCCATATCGTGCAGGACATCTTCCGCGGCGATCGTTTCCTTGCGAATGCGCGAGTCGGCGAACGCAACGTCCTCCGGGATGTCGGAACGCAGATGGTGGGTCACCATCAGCATGTCCAAGTGCTCGGCGATAGTGTTCCGGGTGAACGGCAGCGTCGGGTTCGTGGAGGCGGGCAGCACGTTCGGCAGGCCGGCGATTCGGATGATGTCAGGCGCGTGTCCGCCGCCAGCGCCCTCAGTGTGGAACGTGTGAATGACGCGGCCAGCGATCGCATCGATCGAATCCTGAACAAACCCGGATTCATTCAGCGTGTCGGTATGAATGGCGATCTGGATATCAAACTGGTCGGCTACCTTGAGCGCGGTGTCGATGGATGACGGGGTCGCGCCCCAGTCCTCGTGGATCTTGAGGCCGATCGCACCAGCGTAGATCTGCTCGCTCACCACGGCGGTGTCAGATCCGTGTCCCTTGCCAAGCAGGCCGATATTTATCGGGAGATCATCGGTCGCCTGGAGCATCCGGTGGATCCACCATTCGCCGGGGGTCACTGTCGTGGCCTTGGTGCCCTCCGCCGGGCCGGTGCCACCGCCGATCAGGGTTGTCACCCCCGAGGCGAGCGCGGTATCGATCTGATCCGTTGCGATGAAGTGAATGTGGGTATCGATGCCGCCAGCGGTGAGGATCTTTCCCTCGCCGGCAATGATCTCGGTGGCGACGCCGATGACGATGTCGACACCGTCCTGGGTGTCAGGGTTACCGGACTTGCCGATCGCGAAGATACGTCCATCTCTCAGCGCTACATCAGCCTTGTACACACCCGTGTAGTCAACGATAAGGACGTTCGTGATCACGGTGTCCGGGATGCCATGCGCTCGCGTCAGACGCGAGTTCTGCCCCATGCCATCACGAATGGTCTTTCCGCCGCCGAAGACCGCTTCCTCACCGTAAATCGCCTTGTCATCCTCGACCCGGGCAAAGAGGTTGGTGTCCCCCAGGCGCACAGCGTCGCCGGTGGTGGGGCCGTAGAGCTCGGTGTACTGGCGTCGCGACAACTTCAGGGTCATACTGTGGCACTCCTAACTCTCGTTGACTCCACGGTCAGTTGGACGCATTTGACGCATCGCTGGATCCGGATAGTTGTTTCCCGGTGATGCGTGTGTTGAATTCGTTGCGGAATCCGTAGACATCGCGTGTGCCACCGTATGCGACCAGATTGACTTCCCGCGCGTCGCCGGGTTCGAATCGAGCAGATGTGCCGGCCGGAATGTCGAGCCTGAAGCCAACGGCCTTGCTGCGATCGAACTGAAGGAATGGGTTGACCTCGGCGAAGTGATAATGCGAACCGACCTGGATCGGGCGGTCGCCAACGTTCTTCACCTGCAAGCTGACAGTCTGAAGCCCCTGGTTGATCCAGATCGGCTCATCGTTGAGGATGATCTCGCCGGGCTGGGCGACATCGGCTGTCGAGGCCGACGATTCGCCGGCAGCCACCCCGCCACGAATCGGCTGGTGCACCGTAATCAGCTTTGTGCCGTCCGGGAATGTGGCCTCGACCTGAATAACCGGGATCAGGCCGGCCACGCCCTCCATGACATCATCATCGGTCAGGATGGTCGCGCCATAGCTCATCAGGTCAGCGACGGACCGACCGTCACGAGCGCCCTCGATCAGCTCGCATGTGATCAGCGCGATCGCCTCGGGATGGTTGAGCTTGACGCCGCGCTCGCGCCGCCGTCTCGCCAGGTCCCCCGCCACCACGATCATCAATTTCTCTTGTTCTCGAGGTGTGATACGCACGATTCCTCCTCCATCTTGTCGCAATCAAGGTGCAGGCGGTCGACCGTGGGGATCTTCCTGGATCGCGCCGATCGGTGGTCAGCCGCACGTGATCGCGACGACTAGTCCCTAACACGAACCTGCGTGCCTCAAGCCCGCCGGTGTCCGATAACCAATAATCCCCTTCAAGCAGCGCATGACGCGCAATGCAGGCGGGCGATTGACCATCATTAGTCGCAAGCCACAGAGGAAAATTGGTGTCAGAAACGGCGGCAACTGCGATCAACCATACCATTCGGCGCTGGTCGCCGCCGTTGCCGCGCGATCTGAAACCTGCGAGCGTTACCCCGCTGGCGCCGCTGGACTGAGCCGATTCTTCAGCGCAACGTGAAGCTTGTTCTGATACGCGACCGCTGCAAGAACAACGACGACACCAAGGATCTGCAGGGACGACGGCACCTCGCCGAACATGAATCCGGCGATGAACACTGTCGACACCGGGCTCAGCAGTAGCAGCCCCGCGACGATCGTCGGGTCCATACGAACGGAGCCGTACTGAACGAATGTCCAAGCCATCGCCTGACCTGCCGTTGCCAGGATGATCATCCAGAACCAGTTCATCGCGGTGATCGGATCGCCAACCGTCGTCTCAGGATTCATCGGCAGCTTGCCGCTGATCATGACTCCATGGGTCAGGTCGAAACCACGATCGGAGAACAGCAGGATGAAGAGCACCGGCGCGACGAGCTGGGCAGCGCACACCCAGGCCATCGGTTGGAGAATCCGGCCGGGGTTCACTGTCGTCGACTTGCGACTCGTGTAGAGGTAGATGCCGTAGCAGACGCCAGATACAGCGCCCAGAATAGTGCCAAGCACAGCGATGTTGATGCCGTAGACGGTCGCCGGTCCCTCGCTGGGCGCGGCGTCGAAGATCCCGCCTGTGAGAGCCACACCCAGGATCATGATCGGGACAAGGACAAAGAAGCTCTTCGGCGCATGGTACTTGTCGAAGATCATCGCCAGCGCGGGCAAGATGATAATCTGGAGATTCAGCAGAACGGATGCGATGCCTGCGCCCACGTAGAAGATCGAGTAGTTCCACGCCGTGAAGTCGATCCCGAGAAAGAGGCCTGCGACAACGGCGAGAATCACGCCGGTCTTGTTGAGCGACCCCAGCTTCTGTCGTTCGCGCCAGGCCAACGGCAGGAGCACGAACAACGCGATGCCGACGCGGAGAATCGCGGATGTCGCAGGCTCGAAGTTCGCTTGCTTCACCCATGGCGCGGTGAAGGCCAGCGCTGCGACACCGATCATCAGGATCGTTACTGCCCGGGTGAAGCTGCCTGACTCCTTCCCGGAGATATCCCACTCCTTTTCGTGGTGCTCATCACCCTCGAGTCCGCGTGCGTTCGACCCCATGAGACGCATCCCCCTTTTCCACCCAGACACGCAGTTGAGAACAAGGCACCGGGTGTGCCGAAGCGCATCGTGCTAGCCCCCCTTGCCTGCACGATCATGCTGCTCACCACTCGTGTCACCAAGGCCCGATCGGGCCACATGAGAATCTCGAAAGCATAGCGTGGACGTCGCAGTCCTGCCAGCCTGAATTCGGCAGCGACTGCGGGGGACTGGTGATCTCAAATTGAGATCGACAACCCGCCCTGAACTATCACCAGCCGCCTCCTGGCAAGCTCTTCCGCACGCCGAAATTTGCGGACTCGTCGCATTCCGGTGTTGCGCTGAGGCAGCGAGCCGGACCAACCCGAACACCCGTGACCAGAACGACGAACCCGTCTATCATCCACCCAGCGACCGAAACGTAAGCAGCAAGGGAACTGAATGAACGCGAATAACAGCCAGCGCAGACCACTCACCCCCGACGATATCCTCCACATCCGCACGATCGATGACGCTCAGATCAGCCCCGACGGGCGTCTGGTCGCCTACGTCGTCAAACGCTCGATCCTGACCGATGCGGAAAACCGCTACGCGTCCGACATCTGGCTGGTCGAGACCGCCGGCGGCACGCCTCGCCACCTGACAGCAGGCGACAACCGCGACACGAGCCCGC
>CALMXF010000355.1 GCA_937870985.1 uncultured Chloroflexota bacterium | reverse complement strand
TCAGCCGCGGGTCTTCATGGATGTCCAGCCCAACGCCGTGGCCGAGGCTGTGGAAGAGCAGACCGAGTTCGATGTCGTCCTCACCGAGATCGGCGCGAACAAGGTCCAGGTCATCAAGGCGGTCCGTGAGCTGACCAGCCTGGGCCTGAAGGAGGCAAAGGACCTCGTCGAGGCCGCCCCGAAGGCTGTCAAGGAGGGCGTGACCAAGGACGAGGCCGAGGCGGCAAAGACCAAGCTCGAAGAGGTTGGCGCCAAGGCCGAGGTCAAGTAGCCACCACCGTCTGATCATCAATCGGAGGCCGCGCGCATCGTGCGGCCTCCGATTATCGTATACTGACGACCAACGACGGGGCGTGGCGCAGTCCGGTAGCGCACCGGTATGGGGTACCGGTGGTCGGAGGTTCGAATCCTCTCGCCCCGACCGACGACCACTTCCACTGACGATGATTCATCGACGCATCGTTGCCTGGTCTCCTGGACCCGTCAGCGGGCGGCTGCCGATACAGCGTAGAATCGGAGCCGGATCTCGCAGCGATTCGTTTGCAGGAGTAGGGTATTCGCATGTCGACGACGACATCACCCCCAAGCACGCGCATTATCATCGCAGACGATGAGTCGCTCATTCGTATGGATCTGCGCGAGATGTTGTCGCATCTCGGATATGACGTTGTCGGTGAGGCGGGCGACGGCCGTGAGGCGATCGAGCTTGCTGACCGATTGCGTCCCGATCTCGTCATCATGGATATTCGCATGCCAGAGCTCGATGGGATCAGCGCCGCTCAGGAGTTGGCTGTTCGACGCATCGCCCCGGTGGTGCTGCTGACCGCGTACTCCGAGCATTCACTCATCGGCCGGGCGAAGGACGCTGGAGTCTGCGGATATCTCGTGAAGCCATTCCGCGAGACAGAGTTGATGCCAGTGATCGAGCTTGCACTTTCCCGTTTCCGTGAAATGTGCCACCTCGAGCAGGAGGTTACTGACCTTCGTGAGGCACTCGAGACGCGCAAGCTCGTTGAGCGCGCCAAAGGAGTTCTCATGGAAGTCCACGGCCTCCGTGAGTCTGAGGCGTTCAATCGGATGCGGAAGACGAGCATGGACAATCGGAAGTCCATGCGCGAGGTTGCGGAGGCTATCCTGCTGACCTACGAGGTTCAGATGGGGTCGCCCGCGCGGCCGTGATCGTCAGGGAGCCACGGTAGCCGTTGGTGTCGGCGGTGGTGGCAGGACGATCGTGACCGTCACCTGCTGTGGCGCATCGGCATATTGGACGCGCGGCGGAAGAATCGCGCGTGGGCGTATATCGCGAACCCCGGCGCCCAACCCTCCGACATCGACGACAATCGAAATCTCTGACCCCGTCAACGCTGCGATCTCTTCCTGAGGTCCCTCAACGGTCAGGCTCGCCGTCGGCGGGCTTACCGTGACAGTTGCGCCCGGAGGTCGATTCAATACCTGAATCGGAATGTCCTCGAACGTCCGCGTTGACACCTGTTGGCTGACCTGGACAAGGACGCTGACGACCGATGGATCAATCGTCACGCCTTTCGGTAGCGAAGATGTCTCGATCTGTATGTCGTTCAGCACGGTCGTCGCAGTGAGGCCCCCTGTGTCGATCGGCGTCGTGTAGATGTACTGAATCTGGGCGAGGGCGTCAGAGGGACCGTCGAGAAGGACGGTCGATGGTGAGGCTTGCGGATAGCCCAGCACCTGGAACCCCGGCGCGGCAGTGCAACCGCACTGGACGAAGACGGGGATCTCCTTGCCACGCGTGGCAAGGTCGACTGAGAGTGTGACTGTCGATGGGGTGAGAGTGATGCTGTCGATCGGCATGTTGTTTTCGTCGACGGCCTGTGGGGTTACCTTGGCAGTAAACGACGTCGTTCGGCCACCGATAGCCACCGGGACGATGACCTGGGCAACACGTTCAACGTTCCGCTGAACCCCTGTCACCGTTACCGTGTCGATGTCAACATTCGATTTCGTGACCTCCAGGTTACGAGGAAGGTCGTTCGGCGAAAGAAGCTTCACTGGGAATGTCTGCGATACGAGCGTATCCAGCGCGACCGGAATCTCCGTCGGCGTGACTCTGGCGGTCCGCACACCGCGGGGCACATCTACCCCCACCTTTTCTGTCGCCGTTCCCGGACCAGTCCGATCGTCGAGACTCACCCAGGCGACGATGCGGCTCGGATCCAGCGTCTGAATGACGCTGCGGGGCGCCTGAATCCTGATTTCAACGACATCGAGCGGCGAGACGATCTCCAGATTCGGCGCTTTTTGGCGGATTTCAACTTGCACATTGTTCGCGATGTAGGTCTGCTCCGGATCATTCTCGTTTGTCACCCATGCCCAGAGCGCGAACGCGAGCACCAGTGAGAGGCCAAAGCGCACGAGATTGCCCGTGTCGGCAAATGTGCGTACACGTCTAATCATGGTTATTCGTCTTATCTTTCGAAGAGTCTGGCTTCGAGCCCGTTCTGCGCGGAGTCTCGCTTTGGCCATCCTGGGACGGCGTGGAATCGTCGGCAACGAACCGGTTGAACAGGCCGCGCAGGAGTGACGAACGAGGCGACCGTTTCTCTTCCGCCGCTGTTCCGACTCTCAGCAACGAGAGTAGCGCTCGGCGCAGCCTTTCGGTATCGAGATTCTCCGTCAACTGGCCGTCGTGAGCTATCGAGATGCGGTTCGTCTCTTCGGACACAACGACTGCGATCGCATCCGACTCCTCGGTGATGCCGACCGCGGCCTGATGTCGTGTGCCGATCTTTCCTCCGGGGATCTCTCGCTGGGAGAGTGGCAGGATGCAGGCAGCCGCCACAATCCGGTCGCCCCGGATGATCACCGCGCCGTCGTGGAGTGGGGAGTTCGGGAAGAAGATGTTGATCAGTATCTGCCGAGAGACGAGTGCGTCGATCCGCACGCCGCGGTCGGCGTATTCCTGCAGGCCAGTCTCTCGCTCGATCACGATCAACGCTCCGTAGCCGATGCGGCTGAGCTGAGAGGCGGCGCGGCTGATTCCATCGAGCGTGCGTTCGGCGTCACGGTCGGGGCTAATCGCAAACGGTGGCCGCAGCCAGGCACTGGTATGTCCTAGTTGCTCGAGCGCGCGCCGAAGCTCTGGCTGGAAGATAATTGGAATCGCAACGATGAGCATCGGCCAGGATCGCGAGATCAACCAGTTCAAGGCCGTCAGGTTGAAGATCCGCGAAGCGGCGAGCACGCTGACGATCAGGATGATCAGTCCGCGGATGAGTTGTGCCGCGCGCGTTCGTTGGGCGAACCACAACAGCCAGAAGAAAATGAGTGATACCGCGAAGATATCGATCAGCGCGCGGGCATCGAGCCTGGTAAATATCCAGGGCAGTTCTGGCATAGCCTACCCAGACGTGCGACGACGGTGATTCTTACCTGATTGTAGCCCAGTGGCGTCTATTGCTGCCGCTACGCGCGTGCGATGTCTCCGTCAGACCACTAGATCCGCCAGGATCCACTAGCGTCCGCGAGATCGTGGCCGGCGGGGTGATCGATCCCGGTAGTCCGGCGCGTCGATGTAGATCGTCGTGGCGAGCTGCCAGTCCACCAGCCGCGACCGGATCCGCGGATCGACACGGTCGAGATCGTTCGTAGTGACGACCATCGGCGCATTCTCGTTGTAGCGGTGATTGATGATCTGGAACAGCTTCTCGCGCGCCCACGGCGTTGCGTTCTCCGTCCCCAGATCGTCGAGGACGAGCAGATCCGCGCCGCGGAATGCGGCGAATCGGTCGTCGTAAGACGCCTCCGCGTCCGGCCCGAACGTTGTCCGCAGATAGTCCAGCAGATCCGGGACAACTGCGAATACCGGATTCATCTGGAGCTCGTGGAGCGCATAGTTCGCGATCGCGGCCGCAAGGTGAGTCTTGCCGCATCCGTAGGGGCCGACAAGAACCAGCCAGCGGTGTGGGTGGCGAGCAAAGGCGAGGGCGCTCTCGAACGCCTCCTGGGCTCCACGGATCGCCGGATCGAACGACTCGAACGTCATATCGCGAAACGGCGACATGTCGCTGAACTGGCGCGCGTGGCTCTGGGATCGCTTGCGCCGCTCTTCCAGCTTGCAGACACATGGTAGAAGCCTGCTGAAATTCGGGCTGCCGACTGTTGCGTCCATCCGCAAGTAGCCTGCGCCGTTACAGATCGGGCAGATCTCCTCGTCGGAAGAGGTGTGAGTACTTTCCGTGGAGGTGCTTTTCTCGAGTGATATCCCCCTGAGCACCTCGCCGATCGGCTTCATCGTTCCGGCCCTCCGCGGCCCAATTTTCAAGAATGCGTTGGATGTATCTCCAGTTGCGACGATTGTAGTTGACTGACTCTCCGATGGCGTCCTCGATCCACGTTTCGGGATAGCGCTCGAGCGCGTCGACCAGGCGATCGGCGATGATCGGCGTCACCAGGCCGATGTTCTGCTCGTACATCGTGAATATACTCGGGCGTTCAAGAATCAACGTCCCATGCCACGGCGGGCTGATATCGGCGGGCGTAGCAATCGGAGCACGCGCGGTGCGTTGGTTTTCGTCGGTGCCGAGCAGCAGCCATCGCGTGCCCGTCTCGTCCAAAAGCCGCAACACCAACCCGCGGACAATCGCTCGATCCAGACCCTCTTGCAGCCGCAGGCTAACGTCACGATCCGACCCGTCCGCCCGCGCGCCGTGCCGCAGCGTCGGCTCTTCGATCAAGAACGATTCACGGACAGGCTCGGAGATTCCGCCCATGATTGCGACAGCGAGGACGACCTTGACCTCGATCGGATCCCAGACATCGGAGATCAGTCTGGCGAGCATCGAAGCCGGAACGGGGGGAGCTGATCCTCCGGAGTACTCGGCGGGCACGAAGCAGGTCCTTCGGTTGGCTCGACGAAAGAGATCGCCGCTACAGCTCTGGCTCGCGGTATGTCTCAAGGTCCGCGAAGCGCGCTGTGCGGTCGAAGAACCGCAAGTGTACCGTTCCGACCGGGCCGTTGCGGTGCTTGGCGACGATGATATCGGCGATTCCCTTGCGCTCCGTGTCGGCGTCGTAGACCTCCTCGCGATAGATGAACGCCACAATATCGGCGTCCTGCTCGATCGAGCCGGATTCGCGGAGGTCGGAGAGCATCGGGACGTGGGATTGGCGTGTCTCGACGGCGCGTGAGAGCTGGGCGAGCGCAACGACCGGGATGTTCAGCTCACGCGCCAACTGCTTCAGCGAGCGGGAGATTGTCGAAATCTCCTGGACGCGGTTGTCGCCTCGGCCACCCGCGGTCATCAGCTGCAGGTAATCGACGATGATGATGTCAAGGCCGCGCTCCGCGTGCAGGCGACGGGCCTTGGAGCGGAGATCCATGATGCTGACCGACGCCGTGTCGTCGATATAGATCGCCGCTTCGGACAAACGTCCAAATGCACGGGTCACACTCGACCATTCACTGTCGTCGATATATCCGAGGCGCAGGCGGTGGGAATCAATGCCGGTCTCCATCGCCAGAAGGCGCTGGACAATCTGTTCGGCTGACATCTCCAGCACGAACAATCCAACCGTCTTCCCGAAGCGGACGGCCGAGTTGTAGGCGACCCCCAGCCCGAGCGCCGACTTGCCGACGGCCGGCCGGGCGGCGATGATAATGAGATCAGATGGCTGAAGCCCACCTGTCAGCTTGTCGATGTCGGCAAATCCGGTTGGCACGCCGACGATCGTGCCCTTGTGCTGGTGAAGAGTGTCGAGCCGGTCGAAATACTCTTCGAGCACTTCGCCAATCGTCCGGAAGTCGCGCGTGGAGCGGCGTTGCGAGACGTTGAAGACCGCCTGTTCGGCTCGATCGATGGCGTCCTCGACGTTGAGCGAATCGTCGTAACCGATCGTGACAACTTCGGTGCCAGCGCCGATCAGTCGCCGTAGCGTTGCCGTTCGCTCGACGATACGACCGTAATACTCGACATGGACGGATGTCGGCGTCGCGGCGATCAGCTCGGCGAGATAGGTCTCGCCACCGGCGTCGTCCAGTCGGTTGTTTCGTCGGAGCTCATCGACGAGCGTGATCAGATCGGTCGGCTCCCGGCGGTTGTAGAGATTGATGATCGCCTCGTAGACGATCCCGTGAGCCGAGCGGTAGAAGTCGGTGGGCTTGACGTACGACGCGATCCGAATGACGGCATCGCGGTCGATCAGCAACGACCCCAACACGGATTGCTCCGCATCGATATTGTGGGGTGGTAGACGATCGACCGCCTGTGCCGTCATCGGTTATTCGGACTCGCTGTCCTCGTCGCTCGACTCCGGCTCCACGGGCGTGGGGACGTAGTCCGGGTCGAATGCGACGACAACGATTGTCGGGGTCAGCCGGCCGACCAGTCGAACCGTGACCTCGTGCTCGCCGAGCGAGCGGATTGGATCTTCCAGGTCGACCTTGCGGCGATCGATTTCCTCGCCGACAGCGGCGGCCAGCTTTTCGGCCACATCGGCGGCAGTGATCGACCCATAGAGACGGCCCTGTTCGCCGGCACGCACCTGGATCTCGATCCGGGTGCCCTGAATCCGATCGGACAGACCCCGGAGCTCTTCCTCCTGCCGGGCGATGCGCCGAGCCTCAGCGGCCTGTCGCTCCTCGACCTGTCTGATCGAGCCAGTCGTGGCGATCGTGGCTATCCCCTTGGGGATGAGGTAGTTGCGCGCGTAACCCGGCGCGACATCCTGGACTGTCCCGGCATCGCCAAGCTTGGGGATGTCCTGCATCAGAATGACCTTGACCACGAAGACCCTTCCTCACTGTCTGTCGAAAGAACGCGCGTCGCCCCTTGCGACAGGCGGGCGAATCGTGACACGCGTGGCCCTGGCCATGCAGCATCGACGCGACCCGAACGCGCGACCAACAAGTGTATACCGTTCGACCATCATCTCACCACCGTGTCACCGGATTCAGCGGTCTCGAACCACCTCGTAGAGCGCGATCGATCCTGCGACCGCCGCGTTCAGTGATTCGATCCGCCCAACCATCGGGATCGCGGCGATGATATCGCAACTCTCGCGGACGAGCCGGCGCAACCCGGCCCCTTCCGAGCCAACAACGATAACCACAGGCGGACGCATACTGACCTCGAACAGCGGCTCGGCGTCCTCGTCACCGGCCAGCCCAACGACCCAGAATCCGGCGTCCTTCGCGCGCTGGAGCCAACGCGTGAGATTTACCTCCTGCCGGATCATGAGATGCTCGACGGCGCCAGCCGACGCATTCACGACTGAGGGTGTGATCGCCGCTGCTCGGTCGGTCGGGATCACCACCGCGCTGACACCAGTGACTTCCGCGCTGCGCATCAACGTCCCGACATTCTGGGGATCCACCAGCCCGTCGAGCACCAGTAGCGTTGCTGAGTTGCTGGCGAGCATCTGGAGATCGAGGCTTTCCGAATAATCGTATGGTGAGGTCTCGAGCGCGACCCCCTGATGATGCCCGATGATCTGCTCGTCCAGGCGATGGCGTGGGACGACCTCGACCCGCACGCCACAAGATGCGGCAAGCTGCGCGATTGCGTCGACGCGTTCCTTCAGTTCCGCGGCGTCGCTGACGAGCAACCGGCGATGCCGTCGCCGGCCGGCTCGAAGCGACTCCTGAACTGCGTTCCGGCCGTAGAGCCACTCAGCGCCGGGTGACGTGCCACCACGGCGATGGTGTTCAGGTCTGTTCTTTTCGGCGCCAGGTCGCGCCGGTGGGCGAGTCCTCAACCACAATCCCCCGTTCTGTCAACGCATCGCGGATGCGATCCGACAGCGCCCACTGCTTCGCAGTTCGTAATTCATCGCGGATCGCGATCAAGAGGTCGATAAATGGCGCTGCGTCCCCGGATTGAGATCCTTCAGTCTTGCCGAGCTCCAACCCGAGGACGCCGGATAGCTCGACCAGAGCCGACTGATAGAGGTGTTTCGCGTCGCCGGTTGCACGGTTCGCCATCCGGGCAAGGTCGAAGAGGACGGAGACGGCGATCGGCGTGTTGAAGTCGTCGTCCATCGCAGCCCGGAAACGTGCCTCGGCCTCGGCGGCTGCGGCGTGTGCCTCGGCGTCGTGCGCGGTAGCCATCGCGTCGTAGCCACGGACTGCCGTGTCGAGCCGTTCCAGCCCTCGCCGTGCCGCTTCGAGTACCTCGCCGCTGTAGACAAGCGGGTTGCGATAAATCGACTGCAGCACCGCCAGCCGAAATGCTCGCCCGTCGTTGTGCGCGATCAGCTCGCGAAGCGGGATGAGGTTGCCGATTGACTTGCTCATCTTCTCCCCGCCGAGCTGGAGCATCCCGTTGTGCATCCAGTAGCGAGCGAATGGGCGATTCTCAGGAAACGCTTCGGACTGGGCGATTTCGTTCTCATGGTGCGGGAAGATAAGGTCGGATCCACCACCATGAATGTCGATCGTATTCCCGAGGTGTTCCATCGCCATGACCGAGCACTCGATGTGCCAGCCCGGCCGGCCGGGTCCCCATGGGCTCTCCCAGGCCGGCTCGCCTTTCTTGGCGGACTTCCAGAGGGCGAAGTCCATCGGGTTCTCCTTGCGCGGATCTATGTCGACCCGGGCGCCGGCCAGCATGTCATCGAGGTTGCGGTGGCTCAGCTTGCCATACCCGGCGAAGCTCGAGACACGATAGTTGACGTCTCCCCCCTCTACGACGTAGGCATGTCCGGTATCGATGAGTGACTGGATCATCTCGACAATCCCGTCGATCTCGTCGGTGGCGCGAGGGTAGACAGTGGCCGGCAGAATGTTCAGCGCAGCCGTCTCCTCGAGCCATGATTCGATGAGCTGCTCGGACAGCGCGCGCGGGTCGATACCGAGGTCGGCCGCGCGATTGATGATCTTGTCATCGACATCAGTGAAGTTCTGCGCGTGGTGAACGACGTACCCGTTCCACTCCAGATATCGGCGGATCACGTCGAAGGTGAGCGCCGACATCGCGTGGCCGATGTGAGCGTCCGCGTATACCGTCGGCCCGCAGACGTACATCCGCACCGTTCCCGGCTCGATGGTCTCGAACGGCTCTTTCGACCGAGTCATCGTGTTGTAGATCATGAGTGGCATGTTCGCTCAACCTTTCAGCGTGCTCGTCGCGGGACATGCAGAACGGGGGCGGCTTCGTAGCGCTCACCCCCGTTGTGTCGAATCTGGCTGTGTCGCCGGCCTCCCGGCGGGCCGCGTTGCGCGATCAGGAATCTGGCGCGCTCTTGACGGTCTCTTTTTTGTCGGACTTCTCGGCTGTACCGGGAGAATCCGACACCGGCTTCGACGCACTGGGGGTGGTTGCGGCCGAGCGGCTGTCGTTCACATACCAACCGGAACCCTTGAAGATCACACCGGTGGGATATACGACGCGACGCACGCCGGCTCCACAGACCGGACAGTCACGAATCGGATCTTCGGAGAAGCTCTGGCGAATATCGAAGCGATGACCACAACTATCGCACGCGTACTCATAGGTTGGCATTGTGATCGGTAATCCTTGCTATCCTGCTACCTCACGCTCCGAGGTAGACGTTCAATTATAACCCAGACAACGTGCTGTTTAATCCAGGTCGATCATGTCTCCCCAGTTTAGCCCGACCGACGATTCGACCTCGAGCGGGACTGTCAGCTTAGCTGCGCCGCGCATCGTCTTCGAGACGAGTTCGCGAAGTGCTTCTACCTCGGATTCCGGTGTCTCGAACAGCAGTTCATCGTGAACCTGAAGGAGCATACGCGCCCGGAGGGTAGAGCTTGACAGCTCCCTGGCGACGTCGATCATCGCGATCTTCATGATGTCGGCGGCAGTCGCCTGAAGCGGCATGTTGATCGCCGCGCGCTCGGCGGCAAGCCGGCGCGGCCCTCCGCTCGCGATATCGGGCACGTAACGTCGCCGTCCATAGAGGGACTTGACGTAACCCTTGTCGCGTGCGTCGGCCAAAGTCCCATCGAGGTATGCGCGCACCCCGTCGAACTGCTTCATGTAGCGTTCGATGAACAACGTGGCGTCCTGTCGAGACATGCCAGTGTCGCGTGATAGTCCGTATGCCTGCATGCCGTACATGATGCCGAAGTTGACCGTCTTCGCGGTGGAGCGCATATCCGCCGTCACGTCCGCGATGGGCACGTTGAACACCTGGGCGGCTGTGGCCCGGTGGACATCGATGCCGTGATTGAAGGCGTCGAGAAGCGCGCTATCCTGGCTGAAATGGGCCATGATGCGCAACTCCATCTGCGAGTAATCGGCAGAATAGAGTCGTGCCGGCCCATCGAACAATCTGCTCTTGTCATCCGTTGCGGCGATGAACGCGCGACGCACCTCTCGACCCAGCGGCGAGCGTATCGGTATGTTCTGCAGGTTCGGGTCGGTGGACGACAGGCGGCCAGTGGCGGCGATCGTCTGGTTGAACGTCGTGTGAATCCGCCCGGTTCGCGGGTCCACCTGCTGCGGGAGAGCGTCAACGTAGGTTGACTTGATCTTGCGGATCGTTCGGTGCTCAAGGATGAGGTCGATAACATCGTGCGCGCCGCGCAGTCCTTCAAGGACCTCTTGCCCAACCGAATAGCCAGTCTTCGTGCGCCGGCCCGATGGTAGCCCGAGCTCGTCGAACAACACGGTCGCCATCTGGCGAGTCGAGCCGAGATTGAACTCGTGACCAACTAAGCCGTAGATCTGCTCTTCCAGCTGTTCGATCTGCGCCGCCAGGCTCTCGGCGAGGTCTTCGAGGACGGCGACATCGACGGAGATGCCGACCCGCTCCATGTCTGCAAGGATCGGCACGAGCGGCAGCTCGATATCGTTCAGCAGCGACATCTGATCGCGCTCTTCAAGAGTCGCTTGCAGCATCGGCCGAAGTCGCATCGTGCTTTCGACATCTGCGCCAGCATATGGGACAACATCGGCAAGAGGGACTTCGTCCATCGTTCGCTGGTCCCGACCACTTCCGATCAATGTGGTGATCTCGGTCATCTCCCAGCCGAGATAGCGAAAGGCGAGGTCCTTCAGCCCGATCCCCGATTCTCCCAGCAGGTAGGCCGCCAGCATCGTGTCGAACTCAATGTCAAACGCCGGCAGCCCCGCCTGAAGCATCACCGTCAGGTCGAATTTTCCGTGATGCGTGACAACGTTCGCGTGCCGAGCAATCGCGCCGCCGATCGTCGCACGCACATCGTCCAGTGACGCCACAGCGCCGTCCGGGGCTTTCAGTGGCACGTACCACGCGCGGTCTTCCGCCGTCGCGATGGCAATTCCGACGAGGTTGGCAGTGACCGGGTTGGTGTCGTCGGTCTCGACATCCACCGCGATTTCGCCGGCCTCGCCGATCTCGCTGGCCAGCACATCCAGCTCGTCGCGTGTGGTCGCGAGCTTCGGCGTGGCGATCTGGCCGGACGTCGTTTCGCTTGGTGAGACGACCGCGTTCCTGTGGGATTCGGGGATACGGCTCATCAGCGACCGGAAGCCCAGGGATCGAAATAGCTCGAGCGCACCTTCGCGGTCGAAGTCATGGACGACGGTGCGGTCGATGTCAAGCTCGACCGGCACATCGCGGACAATCGTCGCCAGTTTCAGGCACTGCAACGCGAGCTCACCATTTTCGGCCAGCGCGTTACGTGCCCGGGCCGGAGTGATCTCATCCGTATGGGCGAGAATCGCCTCAATTGATGGATACGCATCGATGAGCGACTTGGCCGTTTTCTCGCCGATACCCGGTACTCCGGGGATATTGTCGGACTTGTCACCTACGAGCGCCTTGAAGTCGGGAAGCCGGTCGGGACCGAATCCGTAGCGTTGTACGACACCATCGAGATCGAACATACGATAGTCACCGAAACGCTGAGCTCCGGGAAGAATGACGTGGGTATGGTCGTTGACGAGCTGTAACAGATCGCTGTCACCGGTCAGCAGCAACGCGTCGATGCCTCGCTCGTTTGCCTGTCGCGCCAGCGTGCCGATGACATCATCGGCCTCGTATCCGTCCGCTTCGTAGATCGGGATATCGAGGGCGTGAATGACCTCGCGGATGCGGTGCAACTGGCCGCGCATCTCTTCGGGCATCGGTGACCGGTGGGCTTTGTAGTCTTCGAACTCATCGTGGCGAAAGGACTTGCCGACATCAAAGGTGATGAGAATATAGTCCGGCTCGTGCGTCCGAAGCGCGTCGAGAAGCATCGACGTAAAGCCGAACGTCGCATTGGAGAGCTCTCCCTCGGGGGTGGTGAGCGTGAGCGGTAATGCATGAAATGCGCGAAACGCGAGTCCGTATCCGTCGACCAGGATCAGGCGCCGTCGCGCCGGCGATACTGTTGCCGTACTTGCTGCCACGTCCGGGCTCCTTCCGTTCACACGACTAGTCATTATACGGGCGCGCGTCCGCAATCCGGATTGGGAATCGATTGGCCGGCTCGCGTGTCATCATATGTAGTGGATCGACTTCCGCGGCTGGCTGTGCCTGTACATAACGCAACAGGGCACTGTTATACTTGGAGGGTCTTCGATCGTGCAGGATTCGTCGCCGCCATTCAGAGGAAGCGCGTTCTAGCGCCAGACCCCCCACCGACTTTCTACAACCTTCAGGTGGCCGGAGCCCGTGTTCTGGCGCTGGGCCAATGCCGATAGTGAATCATAGAGTCGGGAAGTCACTCCCCCGGCGGCGCAAGAAGGGACTACGATGGAGTTCGTCGAGCAGATTTCGACAGGCGTCCGGGAAAATGTGGAGCGAGTGATCGTCGGCAAGGGCCGAGAGGTACAGCTCGTCCTCGTCGCACTTCTCAGCCGAGGCCATGTGCTGATTGAAGACGTGCCCGGCGTCGGTAAGACCGTCCTCGCGAAGGCGATCGCCCGAAGCATCGGTTGTACGTTCAAGCGTATTCAGTTCACCCCCGACCTGCTCCCGAGCGACGTGACCGGTGTCAGCATTTTCAACCAGCAGCGCGGCACGTTCGAGTTTCGCCCCGGGCCGATCGTTGCCCAGATCGTGCTTGCTGACGAGATCAACCGCGCCACACCGAAGACGCAGTCCGCGCTTCTGGAGGCGATGGAAGAGGCCCAGATCACGGTTGACGGGGTCACCCACCCGCTGCCGCATCCATTTGTTGTTATGGCGACCGAAAACCCGATCGAGTACGAGGGCACGTTCCCGCTGCCGGAGGCGCAGCTCGATCGATTCCTCGTGCGGTTGTCGCTCGGGTATCCCGGCCGCTCCAGTGAGATCGACATCCTTACCCGCCAACAGTACGCGCATCCGCTGGATTCACTGGACCAGATCGTTACTGCCGACGTCCTCGAGCGCGCGCAGGCCGAGATCCGGGACGTCCATGTCGATCCGCTGATCCAGGAATACATTGTTGATCTCGTTCTGGCCACACGGCAGCATGATGATATCTACCTCGGCGCGAGCCCACGTGGTTCGTTGGGTCTCTACACAGCGTCGCGTGCGTGGGCGGCGCTTCAGGGCCGGGACTTTGTCACTCCCGACGACGTGAAGGATCTAGCCGTGCCGACGCTCGCGCACCGCGTGATCGTGAACCCGGCCGCGCGAATGAAGGGCATCGATTCTCGCGATCTCGTTCAGGAGATACTGTCGGCAGTTCCGGTTCCCGGTTCGCGGGTTGTGGCGTCCCAGCCACGGTCATCGAGCGGGGGCTGGCGAGCTCGCAGGACTGCGCAATGAACGCGCTCAAACTCATTGCGCTCGCGTTCATCGTCTTTGTCCTCGGCCAGCTGAACCAGTGGGCCATTCTGGACAAGGTCTTCTTCGCGCTCGTCGGCCTGCTTGTAATTGCCTGGTTCTGGGGCCGAGTCAGCCTGACCGGCGTCGCGCTCACTCGCGAGTCGAAGGCGGATCGCGCCCAGGTTGGGCAGCCGTTGCAGGAGCGGGTGCGGATCCAGAACCGCAGCCGCCTGACCAAGCTGTGGGTCGAGCTTATCGACCATTCCGATCTCCCCGGCCATCGCGTCTCGAAAGTGCTGCATCTCGGTCCCAACGACTCCAGGCGCTGGCGAGTGGAGACGATCTGCTCACGCCGGGGCCGGTTCCGTATCGGCCCGATGTCAATTCGGAGTGGAGATCCGTTCGGGTTATTTCCGAACGTCCGCTTTGTCCCCGAGACCCACGAGCTGCTCGTCTATCCGGCCACCGTCGACCTGAGCGCGTTCGCGCTGCCGGTTGGTAGTCTGCCGGGGGGATCCGCGATCCAGCGTCGCACGCCATTCGTCACGCCGAACGCCTCGGGTGTGCGCGACTACATGCCCGGCGACGCCTTCAACCGCATCTCCTGGACGGCCACGGCGCGGACCGGCAAGATGATGGTGAAGGAGTTCGAGCTCGATCCGACGGCCGATATCTGGATCGTCGTTGACTTACAGGCGGGCGTGCACGCTGGCGCCACCACACTCGGCGCGATGCCGTCGTTGGCCGGCGACGAGGTGCCTCTCGCGTTCTGGCTGGATTCCACTGAAGAGTACGCAGTCACTGTCGCGGCATCGCTCGCGCGGCACTTTCTGGCTCAGAACCGCGCGGTTGGCCTGATCGCGTCGGCGCGCCAACATATCGCGATCCCAACCGATCGCGGCGGGCGGCAGATGATCAAGATCCTCGAACAGCTTGCGGTCGTTCGCGCCGACGGCAGTGTTCCGTTCGCCGAACTGTTGTTGGCCGAGGGCGCGCAGTTTACGAGGAACAGCACGGTCATCCTTGTGACGCCGTCGACTAACGAAGACTGGGTGCAGTCGGCGATCGGGATCGTCAGCCGCCACGTCCAGTGTGTCGCCGTCGTGATTGAGCCGACAACGTTCGGCGCGGCGGAGTCGAGCCTGTTTGTCGTCAGCACGTTGGCGGCGGTTGGAGTGCCGACGTATCTGGTCAAGTACGGGGATGACATCACCCGGGCTCTGGCGACATACTCGATTGCGCCGGGCGGCAGGGTTCCACGGGTGTGAGCCGACTGCTTCTCAACGGAACGGCCACAGTTCTCGCGACCGCTGGGGTGGCGATGCTACTCCTGTTGGCCTACGCGCTCAACTGGTCTGATTGGCGTGGCGCGGAGACGCGCGACCTGGCGGCCTTGGCGGCCTTCGGCGTCGTGCTCGTTATCGGTGCGGCCTTGCTCCTCGTATCCAGCACGCGCCGCTCTGCTACGTGTGGCGTTCGATTCCCGCCACTCTGGGTTGGCGTGGTGTCGCTCGTTGCTGCGATCGCCGCCGGCTTGGCGTCGGCGCATTGGGGCTGGTTGCCACTGGCGGAGCCGTTTGTTGCCATCGTCGGTCTGGCGGGTCTGTTCAGCTTTATCGGACGGTTGGCAACGCGATGGGCGCCGGCCACAATCCCCCGTGCCGCTGTCCTTCGCTCGACCGTCTGGGGTATGTTCGGCGCGACGACGAGCGCTATCGTGCTGCAGGTGCTCTTCGCCTCTGGCGCTATCGTCGCGGTTATCGCGGGGTTGGCGCTCGTCGATCCGGCGATGGTTCGCGACTTCGTCGAACGGATCGGCGCACAGGGCACCCTGGATGAGTTCAGCGGCAATATCGTCAATACGATGACCGTGTCGTTCGCGTTGTTTGCGATGTACGCGGTTGCCGCGCCGATAACCGAGGAGTTCACGAAAATTGTTGGAGTCGCCATCATCCACCGCGGCTCGGGAGCGTCGTTGTATGCGCACTTCGTTACTGGCGTCTGCGTCGGTCTGGGATTTTCGGTCGTGGAAACACTTGGGTACTCGATGGCGGCCGGCGAGAGTTGGCCATGGCTACTGCTGCTGCGCTCGCCGGTAGCGTTCATTCACGTAACCGCCACCGCGTTTGCGAGTTGTGGTCTGTACCATCTGCGCACACGCGGCGGATATCGTTTCGTCCTGTATTTCATCGGCGCCGTTGTCATTCACGGCATGTGGAACGGTCTCAGTGTCACGGTGATGCTTGTGTCGATGCAGGCAAGTAGCGCGAGCTCGATATCGCCGCTCGCTGGTCTGCTGATTGTGGCGATCGTCGCGCTACTTGCGCTGGTGCTGACTGGCTGTATCGCCTGGACGATTCTCACCGCCCGTAGGCTCGGGCGCGCGGAGGCCGCGACAGTCCATCATGCAGCAGTTGCCACCGGTCATTCCGTGGTCGGGATTTCCACAGTCGGGTTCGAACGTTCCGAGGCACGAGGGATAAGCCCATGAATCGTCTTGCGCTCCGCGAGGGCTGGTCGACGTTTATTCTCACATCGCTGGTGGTGTTTGTAGCAATCTGGTCGCTTCGACAGGCGGACTGGGCCGATGGGCTTCAGATCCTGAATCGGATCATGCTGTACGGGCTGATCTCTGGCCTTATCGTCGCGAAGCAGCAACGCATTCCCGGCTGGATCGCAAGCCTGCTCGCGCTCACGGGCGGCGTCGTTGTCGTCCTCTATCAGATGACGGTCTATCTGGACGACCGGCTCGGGAACCGCCGAGAGAAGCTTTCCTGGCTGATGGATCGGTTCGGCAACTGGATCAACCAGATCGCTGGCGGCAAGCAGATCGACGACCTGTATCTGTTTGTGCTGCTTGTGTCGATCTTGACGTTGCTGCTGGCGTTCGGATCGGTCTGGTTCGTGTTCCGAGCCCGCTGGATCTGGCCGGCGCTCGTGTTCCCGGGTTTGCTGCTCTTCATCAATCTCGGCTATAGCCTGCGCGTGCCGACCGGGCTGGTTGTCCTGTACCTCTTCTTCGCAATACTCCTCCTCGTTCGGTTTCGGATGCTCGAGCGAGAGACGAACTGGCGTCGTCAGCGAATCGACTATCCGTCGTCAATCGGCTGGCACGCGATGTGGGCGGCGACGTATCTAGCGATGTTCGTCCTGATGTTTGGCTGGATCTTTCCGGCCAGTGTCCAGAGTGGGCAGCTTCACGATACATGGTTGAGTGTTAACGGTCCCTGGCGGGCAGTTGAACAGCGGTTCAACAGTTGGTTCACCGGTATTCGTGGCCCCGGAGGCGGTGGTATCGGCGGGTACGCCGCCTTCTCTGATAGCTTCGACCTGGGTGGCCCGTTGCGCTTGAGCGATGCTCCGGTCGTTCTCGTCACCGGCGAGCCGACTGCGCCGTACCTCGCCGCGCATCGGTATGCGACCTACACGGGACGCGGGTGGGAGTCGGATGTCTCCCAGACCACCGATGCGAGTGGTCAGCTCAGGCCGCTTCAGCCGCAGATCGAGATGCGAGCTGGCGAGGCGGTCGATGTCGGCGACCAGGCACTCAAGACCCGCGAGAAGACCGAATACACGATCCGCGTGGAGCGCCCCCGTGGCGCGCTCGTCTTCGCGCCAGAGACATTCCTCAGCTCGGACCGCGGAGTGAACCTCGTTGTGCCGTGGAAGATCGTTGACCGGGCCGAAGTGGACCTGGCCGTCGACGCGTCTTCGACAGTGCCGCGCGAGCTGCAGCGGCTCGTCTTGCTGCTACAACAGTATGACTTCACTCCTCCGGACCTGACTACACCCACTCCCGCCTCAGCAACAGCGGTCAGCGATGCAAGCCCGGCCGTCGAACTGACGCCGACCGTACTCCCCGACGATACGACACCGCCCCGCTTTCGGCCTGAGTCCGAAGATATCACGGCCGAACGTCAGCTCCTTGCAGCGCGAGGCATCACGTTTGAATACACAATCGACGCCACCACCTACCGTGCCACCTCACTAACATACTCCGGTAACTTCCCCGATATCGGTGGCGTCGAGGCGATCTATGCTCGCGACGGATTGGCGTCGGGAGAGACATACAAGGTCGATGCCCTAGAGACGAAGGCGAAGAGCGAAGACCTCCGCCAGAGCAGCGCCGCCGATGTCCCGCAGGCAATCCGCGACCGATATTTGCAACTCCCCGACACCGTCACCGATCGTACCCGCACCCTGGCCTTCGAGGTTACTCAGGGTGCTCAGACGCCGTACGACCAGGCCAAAGCGATCGAGGCCTATCTGCGAACCGCGATCGAATATAGCGAGGATGTCGAGTTTCCACCGGCCGGCCGCGATGTTGTGGACTTCGTCCTCTTCGATTCGCACAAGGGATATTGCGAATACTACGCCTCGGCGTTCATCGTGATGGCCCGCGAGATCGGCCTGCCCACGCGAATGGTGACGGGATTCTTCCCGGCGGATCGTGACAAGGACGCGGGCGGATTCCTGTATCGCGAGCGGAACGCCCACGCCTGGCCCGAGGTGTACCTGGCCGGCTATGGCTGGGTGCCGTTCGAGCCGACGGCGTCGCGAACGGCCTTCAATCGCGAACCAGCCGCGCCCGCAAATCCAGCGGCTGGCGCAATCGATCGCGAATCCGGTGGTATCGGCGGCCCATTGCCGGACGATAGCGCATTCCTGCGCGACCAGAATGACCTTCCGACGGGAGCCGGCGTCGGCGCGACCAACCGCCAGCAGCCGGTGTCTCGCCTCGAGTGGGCAATCCGGGCCGCGATTGCAGCGCTGATGCTGGGCACGTTGACCCTTGCGTTCTTCTGGTTACGTGGCATGCGCGGTCTGTCACCGACCGGCCAGCTCTACGCGAAAACAATCCGCGGCGCAGGCTGGGGCGGGATCCATGTCGATCCATCGATGACCCCGCACGAGATCGCTAGGTCGGTGGCGACCGAGGTTCCGGGGACTCGCGGGCCGACGTCCTACCTCGCCGACTTGTACGTCCGCGAGACATATGGTGGCCGGCCGGTGCCACAGACCGATCTTCTTCGTGGCCGGCAGGCCTGGCTTCGCCTCCGCGGACTCCTCGTGAAACACTTCTTCAGCCGGTTCGCGCCGTGGACGAACCGCCACGAAGACGACCAGGACGACGATCTCGACTGGTAGTCGCTCGTAGACCGAGGAGTGACTGACGTGGGCAGAGTCGTTGTCATCGGCAGTAGTAATACCGATCTCGTCAGCCGGGCGGCTCGGCTGCCAAGTGCCGGCGAGACAGTGTTCGGGACGGCATTCGCGGTTTATCCGGGCGGCAAGGGCGCGAACCAGGCAGTCGCGGCAAGACGGGCCGGCGCAGAGGTGAGATTTGTCGGCGCTATTGGCGACGATGCCTTCGGCGCCGCGCGTCGCGATGAGCTAGCGGCAGAAGGGATCGACCTGACATATCTCACAGAGATCCCCGAGGCGACATCCGGTGTGGCACAGATCGTGGTCGACTTCTCCGGAGAGAATCAGATCGTCGTTGTGCCTGGCTCGAATGATCTCGTCCAGCCCGAGCAATCGGTTGCGGCGGTATCCGCAGGCTTCGATGTCCTCAGCGCGGTCCTCGAGGTCGCCTTCGATGCGATTCGCGCAGGATTCATTGCCCCGCGAACCGGGCTTGCTCTCTTGAATGCCGCGCCATTCGACCCGCGAGTGATCGAGATCCTCGGTAGTGTCGATATTCTGATATGCAACGAATCCGAGGCCTCGGCTATCCTCGGTTATGCGGTCGAGGCGTCCGACGTTGCCGGCGCGGCGACCGCCGCGATGCAGCTTCTCGCGTTTGGACCACGCACGGCGATCATCACGATCGGCCCGGCCGGCGCTGTTGTCGCCGACGAGGCAGGAGTACGCACATTCCCCGCCCCGACGGTCGATGTCGTCGATACGACTGGCGCTGGCGATTGTTTCTGTGGCGTGCTTGCCGCCTGGCTCGCCGATGGCGCGTCACTGGATGACGCTGTGGCCGCCGCGGTCGTCGCCGGGTCGCTGGCTGTTACCGTGCCCGGCGCCCAACCGTCGATGCCGGAGCGGGCGGCAATCGTCACTGCGATGTCTGAACGCGGGCTCATGTGACCTTTCGCCTCTTCGATTCCAAGGCGGATCAGCTTTTTCGCAACGTGTCGTTCGATCAGATTCCGGAGTCGCCATCGGACTGGATCTGGCTCGACGTTGTGAACCCGACCAGCAACGAGATCGACCAGATCGGGCGGCTGTTTGCGTTTCATCCGCTGGCTATCGAAAATGTCCAGCGACCTCACCAGCGACCGAAGGTCGAGGAGTATCCTACCCACCTGCTTGTCGTCCTCTACTCGCTGACACTTTCCGATGGTGATCAGCGGCCGATCCTGCGGGAGTTAGCGGTCTTCATCACGGCTCGCGCCGTTGTCACCGTGCAATACAACGCGATCGAGGAGATAACGTTCGCCGCTCGCCGTTGGGCCGAGCATTGCCAGGGCGAGCGACAGGTCGACCCGTCAATGCTTGTCTACACAATCTCGGACACAATCGTCGATGGCTACTTCCCGGCGATGGACGCGATCGGAGATCGGATCGAAGACCTCGAAGCGCTGGTCTTTTCCAACGATGGAACAGGGACGGTCGAGCAGGTGTTCCGTCTCAAGCGCGTGCTTCTGGAGATGCGCCGGCTTATCGCGCCGACGCGAGAGGTCTTCAATGCGTTCACGCGTCGCGAGTTCCCGCTTCTCGGTGGCACATCGGTGACCTACTTCCAGGATGTCTACGATCACGTTATCCGCGTCACCGATACCATCGACGGCTACCGCGATATTCTCTCGACGATCATCGACGTCCACTTGACAGTCGTGTCTAACGACCTCAACCAGTCTGTGCGAACGCTGACTGTTGCCAGCATCATTCTGATGACGCTGGCATTGATTGCGGGCCTGTATGGGATGAATTTCAGGTATATCCCGGGGCTCGACTGGCGATTCGGCTACGTTGGTGCGCTGGCGGGGATGGCAATCATCGCGGTGGCGCTGGGCTGGACGTTCCGCCGTCTGCGGTGGTGGTGAATCGGGCGATGGGGGTGTTTCGGTGCGGAAGGGGCGGGATTCGAACCCGCGAGGCGAGAGGTCCCGCCTACGCGCTTTCCAGGCGCGCGCACTAGGCCAACTATGCGACCCTTC
>CALMXF010000354.1 GCA_937870985.1 uncultured Chloroflexota bacterium | reverse complement strand
CCGGCCCAGGTTGTCTCGTCGCCCATGCGTTCGGCTGGGATGCCATCCAGTTGGTCGAAGATGGCGCGGCGATGAGCGCGGTTCTCGGCGAGCAGGTCACGAGCCTCGGACATGATGCCTCCTGAGAATGGGCAGCCCCTCGACGGTGCGAGGGGCTGCGGGCTGAGATCAGTGTATTCGGGTAGGGATGCTCAGTCCTTGCGGTGCTTCTTCGGCGGCACGCCGTAGCCGAGGAGGCGGCTCGGGTTCGGCATCGGGCCGACCGGCACCTCGATCAGAGCCGGACCGTCCTGCTTGAACGCCTCTGCGATCGCGTCCTGCAGGCCGTCTGGTGTCTCGGTTCGCACGCTGAACATGCCAAACGACTCGGCGAGCTTGACGAAGTCGGGGTTCAGCAGATCACTCGCGATCGTCCGACCACGGTAGTTCTCCTGCTGGATGCGCTTGACGTTGCCGAAGGCGTTGTCGTTGAAGACGACCGTCGTCAGCGGGATCTTGTGCAGGACGGCGGTCGAGAGCTCCTGGACGTTGTACATGAAGCCGCCGTCGCCGTTGATCGAGACGACGCGCTTGTCCGGGTTGCCGGCCTGTGCGCCCAGCGCGGTGGCGAAACCGTAGCCGAGCGTGCCCTGGTAGCCCGAGGTCACGTAGGTGCGCGGCTCGTAGACCGGGAAGCCATTGCTCGACCAGTAGCCAACCTGGGTGCTCTCAGCAACGAGGATCCCATCGTCCGGCAGTGCCGCCCGAACCGCGCCGGCAAAGGCAGCCTGCGGCTGGAGCTCGTGGAGCACGTCGTCGATCCGCGCCTTGAGCGCGTTCAGCTCATCCTCGCGCGAGTCGCGCTTGGAGTTGTACTTGCCGGTGCGCTCGACGAGCGCGGCCAGGCCAGCCTTGGCGTTGGCGACGATCCCGATCGTCGGCTCGTAGGTGCGACCGATCTCCTCGGGGTCGACGTCCATCTGGATCAATGTCCAGTCGGTGTCGGTGCCCCACTGCCCAAGCGGTTGCGACATGCGCGTGCCAACGCCGAGGATGACGTCGGCGTCCTTCCACAGATCGCGGCCGACGAGCATGTTCTGTCCGAGGTAGTGACGGGATGAGACCGCGCCGCGGCCGTTGCTCGACATCACAACCGGCGCTTCGAGCATCTCGGCCAGGGCCAGCAGCTCTTCGGTCGCGTCCATCACGCCGCCGCCGACGAAGATGACCGGCTTCTTGGCGCCGCCGAGCGCCTTGGCGGCAGCTTCGAGTTTGTCCGGGTCGCCGGTCGAGGTCTCGATCTCGGCCGGGTCGAGCAGCGTCATCTCGGCGAGCTTGCCCATGATGTCCGGTGACATCTCCAGGTGGACCGGGCGCGGCCGGCCGGAGAGCATGCGCTGGAACGCCTCGCGAACGAGCGCGGGGGCATCCTCGGGCTTCTCGGCCCGCGCTGCCCACTTGGTGACCGAGGCCATCATCTCCAGCTGGTGCGGGATCTCGTGCAGAACCCCACGGCCGACGCCGATCAGGTCGGACTGAATCTGCCCGGCGATGCAGAGCACCGGCGAGTTCGTCGCATAAGCGGTCGAGAGGCCGGCAGTCGCGTTCAACAGGCCCGGGCCCGGGACGACCAGGCAGACGCCAGGCTTGCCGGTTGTTCGCGCATAGCCATCGGCCATGTACGACGTCGCCTGCTCGTGGCGGGTGTGATAGAGCTTGATACTGTCCTGCTCGTCGTAGAGCGCGTCGAAGATGTTGTCAAGCTGGACGCCCGGCAGGACGAACATCGTGTCGACGCCATGTTTCTTCAGGGACTGGACGATCGCCTGTCCCCCGGTCAGCTGTGCCACCCTGGCTCCTTCTCTCCTCCGGCCGCGACGCGCGCGGTCTCAACCCTGCCGGTTCGATTCAATTGAAACGGCCAAACTATATTGTATGCGATTTCACGAAATACTGATACCACGCATGCTGCGCATCAGAAATGCTGATTCGGCGACGAGGCACAGCGCGGACGCAGGAAACCAGCATCTGGAGCGCCGCAATCGCAGCGCGGATACGCTCAGCCGAGATGCAGCCAGGTTCCGATGAAATAGCAGACGACGGTGATCCCGAGCATCACGAGCATGAGCAGGATCGAGAAGACGATCCAGGTGATACCCCAGCGCGCCAGCCCTGCATTCGACTCCGAGGTTGGACCGGGGACGAGGAACTCGTCCTTCGCGGCCGGCCGTGGGTGGCCCGCATCCGCTGTGGCTTCCTCGGTAGCCTCCGGCATCGGTTCGCCGTCCGGCGTGCTTGTGCTCATGGCCTCCCTGCCCCTGGCCGCCCCAGCAGACGAGCCG
>CALMXF010000353.1 GCA_937870985.1 uncultured Chloroflexota bacterium | reverse complement strand
GTCACCCGCGAGCGCATCCGCCAGATCGAGGCGAAGGCGCTGCGCAAGCTCCGTCACCCGACCAAGTCCCGCCAGCTGCGCGACTATCTCGAATAGTCTCTATCACGGCCTCGAGTGCCGGATGTGGCACGCTTCCGGCGCAACACGAAGGCCGGACACTGGCCTTGCTGGATGAGGGAGTCACTCGGGTGCTGGTTGATCGCGCGCGTATTCAGGTCACTGCTGGTGATGGCGGCCGTGGGGTCGCCTCGTTTCGACGTGAGAAGTTCGTTCCGATGGGCGGCCCGGATGGCGGGGATGGCGGTCGGGGCGGCGACGTGATTCTTCGGGTCGATCCCCACCTGGCGACGTTGCTGCCATTTCAGTATGCATCGCACTTCCGTGCCGGCCATGGTCAGGCCGGCCGCAACCAGAAGATGCACGGCAAGAACGGCGAGACGAAGTACATTGACGTTCCTCCCGGCACGATCGTCATCGACGACGAGAGCGGCGAACCAGTCGCCGACCTGGTCGAGGCGGGTAGCGAGATCGTCGTCGCGCGCGCGGGCAGGGGCGGGCTGGGCAACTCGCACTTCACGAGCTCGACTCGACAGGCGCCCCGCATTGCTGAGCTGGGTGAGCCAGGCGAGGAGCGCTGGATCCGGCTCGAGCTCAAGCTGATTGCCGATGTGGGTCTGGTTGGTTTTCCGAACGCCGGAAAGTCGACGCTGTTGGCCGCTGCTAGCGCCGCGCGTCCGAAGATCGCAGATTATCCGTTCACCACGCTCGAGCCGAACCTTGGCGTCGTCGAGGTAGGCGGACGTCGTGGCGAAACCTTCGTCCTGGCAGATATCCCCGGTCTGATCGAGGGCGCGGCCGAAGGGGTCGGCCTCGGCCACGAGTTCCTTCGTCACGTTGAGCGCACTCGCCTGCTCCTGCATGTCATCGACGGCTCCGGCGGCCTCGAAGGACGTGACCCGATCGACGACTTTGAGATCATCGATGCTGAGCTGGTTGCCTATTCCGATGAGCTTGGCGCCAAGCCACGGTTCCTCGCGATCAACAAGATCGATCTTGCCGAGACCCGCGAGAATCTGCCGAGATTGCATGAGGCGCTGGACGGCCGGGTTGAGAGGGTCTTCGACGTATCGGGTGTGACCGGCGCGGGAGTTCCGGAGATGATGGCTGCCATCAAGGAACGCCTCCAGGATATCCCGCGACTTGCAGATCTGGTCCCGGTGGAGAGTCGCCGCATCTACACGCTGGATGAGCTGGACGACACTGCCTGGGTCGCCGAGCGCGTGTCCAGCCACCACTTCGTGGTGCGCGGGCGCAAGATCGAGCGCACGTTGGTGATGACCGATTTCTCCAGTGAGGACGCCGCCGACCGGTTTCAACGCATTCTCGAGGCGTCGGGGATCTCGAACAAGCTCGAGGATCTGGGCGTCGAGCCCGGCGATGTCATCCATATCGGCGAAGCGGAACTGATCTGGGATCAGGCGGCGATGGAGCACGGTGACGCCGACGAAAAGCGCCGACGAACGCATCGTGAGCGGTTGCAGGACAGCTTCGAGGGTGAGATCGAGAAATCCGGCCACCGTCGCCGCCAGCGCGGGCGGAGCGCACAGCAGAAACAACCCTGACGGGCCGGCCGCTGATAGGTCCACGAGGAACAAACTGATACTATTCGGCTGCAAGGTTACGCCACCGAGACCGTTCGGCGGCGTTTTGGTGAGTGGTTAGGTGCCGGGCTTGACGCAGATTCTCCAGATCGCGATTACCTTTCTGCAGGTCATGACCTGGGCAGTCGTCGGGCGCGCCCTGATCTCGTGGGTTGACCCACAGGGGACGAACCCGATCTCCCGCTTTCTCGTCCAGCTGACCGAGCCGATCGTTGGCCCCATTCGATCTGTGGTGCCGCGGATCGGTATGATCGACATCTCGCCGATCTTCGCGATCCTCCTCCTTCAGGTTCTGGCTCGAATGCTTGCCCAGGTGTGAATCGGCGCCTGACCTCTAGAGGTCGCGGTCGAAGCTCCTTCGCGTTCCGGCTCGATTTTCAAACCAGCCCCAGACTCGCTGGCTTTCTTCGGACGACCAGCCGTAATCTCGCGTGCGCTGATCCCATTCGGAGCGATTCTTGAGCTCGTAGTATCGTTCGAGCTCGTGGGCTTGCGTTATCGTCAACTCAGACATGACGAGTGGCCGGCTGGCGTCGTCGGGGCTGTCGATCGATGGTGCTTCGGACATCGGCATGCTCCATCCGTGTTGCGAGGCGTGTCCTCCAACGGGCGTCGCAGAACGGATGCCGTGAATTACTCGTGAATCGAGACAGTGGACCCGATCGAGAGGAACTGCCAGAACCAGGCGGCGTCATCCACCATCAGATTGACGCACCCATGGCTGCGGGCGTAACCGTACTCCCAGGGGTCGCTCCAGTAATTCGCATGCAGGGCGAATCCGCCGTCCGCAAAATACTGGACCCAGGGGACATTCTCCAGCCGGTAGGATTCCGCGTCGCCCTCCGCAATCCCGGTCGTCGCGCTATCGAGCGTGTCGATCTCGTTGCGGCGAAAGATCGAGAAGGTCCCGGTCGGCGTTTCGAAACCCGGCTTCCCGGTGATCGAGGTCGCGGCGTACACCGGCGTGTCATCGACCCATGCGATGACATAGTTCGTCGTGAGGTTCACCTCGACCCAGTGCCCCGCGAATGTTTCAGAAGCGTGCGGCGCGACGAATGGCCCCACTGTCGCGGCCGAGATGTAGTTGCCTGACCAGGTGCGGTACCAGAGATCGGTGCCGGCCGCGCTGCCGCCGACCTCAACCCCGTAGAGCGCGATCGGCCAGCCGGTGTGGAGTTCCGCCACGACCGGCGCGTTGACCGTCGGCGCCGAGCGAACGTTGGCGGAACCGGACATGACCATTGCCATCACGCCGCCATCCAGTGTCTGAATCGCGTCAGCCCAGCCACCCGATCGCAGTGAGTCAACTTCGGACGGGTCTGCGGCTAGTTGCGTGCGTGAAGTCGATGCCGACTCTTCGGTTTCCGTCTCATGGCTGGTGGTCGCTGAGCTTTCGTTGTCATCAGCCGGTGATGCCTCAGGGTTCGCTTGTGGTGTCGCAGTTGGCGCTGGCCTCGTCGCGACAGGGGCAACCGAGGCAGTCGGTTGAAGGGCTGAAGGCGGGGTCGCGGGCTGCCCGATCATCATCGATGCCTGGGGCGGAGAGGCTGAAGCCGTCGCGGTCGCTGGAGCTATCGCGCTGGAGGGAGGCGTTGCGGCGTCGTGTGCTGAGGTGCGATGCAGCAGCACGATCGTGACAACCAGGAACACGAGAACGCTGGCGACAATACTCCGCATCCGGGGAGACTCCTTTTGTGGCAGTGTACGTACGTGTACGTACGATAGTAAGCCACAGAAGCTCCTGCAAGAAAAGGATTTGCCACTTCCATGATGCGACTGGCAGTCACACATGAGGGCGTGGTGTTACCAGCCCGGCGGCATCTCGAAGAGCGATACCCGCACGCCGGTGACTTCGTGGGAGTAGAGGAGTGTCCCGGTCGTTGCTAACCACGAACCAAGCACGTTGTCGGGGTCTTCGTCGGGAACGCGGTCAGGCGATTCGACCAGCCAGAGGCGTTGGGCTCCGCCGACCTGGTCGCGAATCTGTTCGATCATCAGGTCGCGCGTGAGCCATTTGACCTTGAAGGTCGGGATCGTCGCAACCGGATATTGTCGCAGCGACGGTTCGCGCTGTGCGTAGTAGTCGAGCGTCGTAATCAGATAGCCCGGATGGACGATGATCGCGTCACCTGGCTCGGCGCGACGCGCGATGTCGGCGTAGGCCGAGCGCCAATCCTCCTTGACGGCCGCGTGCGTTCGATCGACATCGCGGATCGGCGCCCAGGCAAACGCCAGCAGAAGCGTGAGGCTGAGCAACCCGAGGGGCCAGGCGCGACGGCCGGCGATCAGTGCCCCGACGGAACCCGCCACGAGGATGAGGTAGGCCGGCAGCGCGACGATCGCGTAGCGGTCAGAAAATACAGACTGTCGCAGTGAGACGGCCCATAGCCCGGCGATTGGAACTACGACCAGCGCGCTCAGCAACAGCCACCATCGGGCCGGCCGCCGCTGCCAGCGCAGTGTGAGGATCCCTCCACCGGCCAGTAAGCCATATAAGATCGCGCCCCCGCGCTCGATGCCGGGTGTGGAGCGATTGACGGCCAGCTTCACGCCGAGGATGCGGACTGCGTCCCAGAGGCTGACATCTGGCTGCCAGGTCGCCACGCCACCGCCAATGACCTTGATCGCCCATAGCGCGATCGGGACATACGGCAGGGTCAGCGCCGCGGCGGCCAGAAGCCAACCGCGTTCTCGTCCGCGCCACCTTGTCCTCGTGAGGATCACGTACCCCGACTGGGCGACGAACACCAGCACCGTTGCGACGTGGGTATAGAACATCAGGCTGGTCATCACGACGTAGACGATCCACCACACGGCGCGGTTACGGATCAGCGCCTCGGCGAGGAACAGGGTCGATAGCACCGAGAGAAGAACGACGATCGTGTACATCTTGGCCTCTTGCGAGTACCAGATGTGATAAGGCGAGATCGTCAGCAGTCCCGCCGCCAGCAACCCGACTCGACTGCCAGCGACTCGCCTCGCCAACAGATAGAGCAGCGGAATCGTTGCGACGCCGGCCACGGCTGAGGGTAACCGCACCGCGACCTCCGAGATGCCAGCCATCCGCACCCAGATTGCCAGCATGACGTTGTAGAGTGGGCCGTTTTCACCGGCTGCGACGAATGTGCGCAGCACCTGGTCGAACGACCGCTGAGCGCGGACGACGACATCGACCTCGTCGAACCACAGGCTCTGTCGACTCAGCCCGGTCAGTCGCAGCCATGCGCCAGCCGTGACAACAGCCGCGAAAGCCAGGTAGTGGATCAACGCGGCATGCGCGACAGCCTTCGCGATGAATCGTTCGCGCGCCACTGCGATCATCGCTCCCGGCGCTCCCAACCCTCGATGACCGACGCATACAGGCTCGCGTGCGCAGCGGCGATCGACGGCCAGCCATAAGGCCACGGGAGCGGCCCGACTCCGTCCTCTGCCGCCAGCACAACCTCCAAAGCGTCGCTCAAACGACCGATGTTGTTGCGTGGAATGATCTGCAGTTGCGGCATTCTGCCCACATCGTTCAGCGAAGTTGGCGCATGTGGCTCGGTCGTGACGACCGGCCTCCCTGATTGCAAGGCAGCCAGCAGCGACCCGCTGCGCAAGCTGGCGCCATGCTGGAATGGGAGAGCAACGACGCCGGATCGGGCCAACGCGTTGCTTGCCTGCTGTGCTGGGAGGTAGCCAGTGCGGTCGACGCGAACAATCAGATCGGCTGCCAGTTGCTCGATTTCGGCGAGCGGGACGAGGTCGTTGTTCGCGGATGCCGTCCCCATGTCACCGATCATCATGAGGCGTGGCCGGCGGACAGGATCGATGAGGCCGATCGCCTCGATCAGCTCGATAATCCCCTTCGCGCGGCTGGGCAGTCCAAAGAACGCGACCGTATCGCGATCGACAGGGAGATCGAGGTCGGGAGGCGGAAGGTTAGGCCCGATCGGGATTTCGACCGTGTCGATTTCTCGGCCGGCTAACGTCGCAGCGTCGAATGGATTTGTCACAACAACTCGTGTGGATGCGCGGGCCATGCGCAGTATCGCGAAACGCCGGAGGACCCCGGCCTTAGGGAACAGGTAGGGGGGACGGAGATCGTGAAAAGTCGTCAGGGTCGGGAACTTGTCGCGCAGTAGACACGGCAGCAGATTCGCCGATGGGTGCATATCGAATGCGCCGGCCTGATACTGGATATGGACGACGTTCGCGCCAACCCGGGTCGCAATATCAGCGACCTTCCGCGCCGCCGGCCAACCCCACTTGCCGAAGCCGATGACCTGCTCCCGCTGTCCGACTGGCGCCAGAATCGTTGATTCGACGCCCTCCCGGGCTAGCCATGCCGCCAGGCGTTCCGTATAGTCGCCGACTCCGCCGGCCATCGGTGGGTATTCGCCGGTCACGAGCAACACGTGGATGTCCGCCATCAGCCTCTTCGTACCCCTCGGCGGAGCGCTGCCGCGTAGAACCTCATTCGCTCCATGCGCAACTGGCGTCGATTCCCGAGCAGCCACTTGGCAGATTCGCGCGATAGCCGGATCACGTAATCCAGCAGAATCGCGACGCGGACGACGGACTCCCAGTGCCTGCCGTACAGTCGCCCGGTCAATTGAACGCGGCTGGCGTTGAATTCTGCCAACCGGCGCGGAAGATCCTGCGCCGCGCTGGCCCCCTCATGATGGACGATCTCGGTAGTTGGAACGAAGCCAACTCGCCAACCGTGTCGTTGAAACCGCCAACACCATTCGACCTCTTCAGCATACATGCGGAATGATTCGTCAAACCCGCCGGCCTGCTCAAGTGCGGCTCGCCGGACGAGCATCGCCGCGCCAACGATCCAGTCGACATCCTGCACAACGTCGTCTGACCTGTCGGACAGATGGTAGCTCGTGGCGACCGGGTTCCTCGGCCACCATTCCTCAATGACCGAGCTTTCGAAGATCGGGGTCCACGGGCGCGGAAAGCGACGTCGGCTCGACTGAATCGAGCCGTCTGGCCGGCGGAGGCGTGGCCCGACGACCGCGTGCGATGGATGGGCATCCAGCCAGGCGGTCAGCGTCGCGATCGACCCGGCCGGGATGACGGTGTCCGGGTTGAGCACCAGCACGTACTCGGCGTCGCTACGCGCAATGCCCGCATTGGCCCCGGCGCCATAGCCGTGGTTCTCCGCCTCAACGACCTGAATGTTCGGGCCGGCGCGACGTGCGGCGTCCGCGCTTCCGTCACTGCTGCCGTTATCGATAACAACGATCCGGGCGATCTCGCCGGCGGCTTGCGCCACAACGAGCGACGCGAGGCACTCCACGAGCAAGTCGCGGACGTTGTATGAGACGACGACAGCGTCGACTTTCGGAGTCATCGGCGCGCTCCGTGCCGGACGAGCCAGACGATTCTCGCTTGCTCGTACGCCAGGACCAGCGCGAGGAAGAGACCAGTAGATCCGTCCCGGTAGCCGTGGCGCATGACAAATCGTCGCACAAGCTCGCGAGCTGGAGCGGAAAGATACGACCGCCGTCGGGGGATTTGGCCCCCGAACACCATCTGGACTGCTGCCTGGCTGGAGTAGATCCGTTGCTTGCGGACGAACTCTCCGCGGGTCTCATAGTTGAGGTGCACCAATGGTGTGACGAGATCGACCGCCTGCCCGTCCAGTATCACAACCTCGTGGACCTGGCGATGCTCGTCATAACGAGCGCTGGCGCGCCGGAGCAGGCGTGTCTGATGGTCGGGCCACCAGCCTCCCCCGCGGAGCGCTCGACCGAAGACGATGTTGTAGCGTGGAAGCCGACCTCCGACAACCTCTTCGCTGGCATCGTCGAGGAATGCTGTGAGCTCGATCGCGCCCTCTGGCGTCAGTCGCTCATCCGCGTCGAGGAAGAGGACCCATGGCGTGTCGGCCAGCAGCAGGGCTGCGTTGCGCTGACTGGCATAACCGTCGAACCGACGCGTCGTGACGTGGGCTCCGGCTGCGCGAGCGATGTCGACGGTCTGGTCGGACGAGCCGGAATCAACGACGATCACCTTCTGCGTCAGTTGTGCCAGCGATGCCAGGCAGCCGGGGAGATGCCCCTCCTCGTCGAGTGTCAGGACAATCGCGGTGAGATCGTCGCGCATCGTCACGCTCTCGCCGCCTCGCGGAAGGTCTCGCGAATGCGCGAGTTGGCAGCCCTTCGTTGCTCGTCGGCATGCCGGTCGTCCAACCGGGTTCCGAACGACACGAGTGTCGCCGCCAGCCTGCGCTGCCGCGCTCCCCACCACCGGCCTCCATAGCGTGCCCGGCTGGCCCAGAGAGCCTCGCGCATGGCGTCGGGGCGTTGCGCGGTTGAGCGCCCGCCGTGATGGATGATTCGCGCGTTCGGCATGAGCAGTATTGTCCAGCCTCGTTCGGCGAATCGTCGTGCCCAGTCGATCTCCTCGCTGTACATCCCATAGCCCTCGTCCAACGGCCCGGCGTCGTCTGCCGCGGTTCGTCGGACGCACATTGCCGCGCCGAGCGGGTAGTCGATGCGGATCGGTTGCGTTCCATCTCCCGTCGGTATGCGCCCGTTTAGCGGAGATTCCAGCAAGCGGGCCGGCGTCGGCAGGAAGTCGAGCAGCAAGCTGGCTGGCTG
>CALMXF010000352.1 GCA_937870985.1 uncultured Chloroflexota bacterium | reverse complement strand
CAGCCGACCGACTGGTCGGGCGGCTCTAGTGGCGTCGCCTCACCGAGGAGATGCGCGGCCTCGACAGGCAACGGGCGCACGAGTCGCCCATGCTCTACCAGCGAGAACGCCCCCACCGGCTCGACCGTGACCCGCAGAATCTCCCCGTAACCCACGTTCCGCCGCTTCCCCAGCCCATGAAGGCCGGCCAGCAGATGCTTGATATCCTCGATATCCCCGACGCCGGTCGCTCGCCAGAGATAACAGCCCGCCTGGACGGGGTTGACGATCTGCCGCTCCCGGAACCTCCCGTCGGTGGCTCCGGGCGCCCAACGCCCTCCCCGCCCGCGCGTCCAGTACCCCGGCTGCTGCCTCTTGTGCAGGAAGTCGGCGTCCATGACGACGTGCTCCAGCGGGTGAAGCACGCTTGCCGCCCACATCGGTAGCCCGTCCGGCGATACCCAGAGGCGCTGGAGAGGGACGGGTAGTCGCCAGACATCCCGGGCGGACTCCAATCCGACGCCTTCGGTCGCGAGATCGACGGCGCAGAACGCCAGGAGGTTATCGAGGTTGATCGGGTGATGCGCGATCAGGCGCGGCGTGCGTAGAGTGAATGTCACGGCGAACGGCTCTCCGGCGAGATGCCTCCATCGCTCGGTCATCTCTGCCAGCCGCGGATCATCGACGATCGTGAACGGCGCTGGCGCAGTGATCATGACAGGACTCGCTTCCCGGTGGTCAGCGTCCCGTCGATCAACCCCTGCCGTAGCGCATCGCGGTTCTCGTGGAGGTACGACTCGTAGATCTCCAGATACTCAGCGCGACGTGCCTCGTCCGGGCCAGCGATCGACTCGACGCGGATTGCGCCATAGCCGCGCGCAGACTGGCCGCCGATGCTGCCGACGGCATCTACTGCTGTACGCATCGCCGCCACCAGTGCTCCATGTGTGCGCGGGTGCGTCCAGTGGCGAAGGTCGAACGACACCAGGAACCGTGATCCGATGGCCAGCGTCTCGAACCCGAAGATCATCTGGCCCTTGCCCTGCGAATCTTCCTGCCGGACGTGCGTCACCGTGTCGAGCATGTCGAACACCGACCGCCGCGTTGCCGCGTGCCCCTCGGCAATCGTCCCGGCCAGCCGGCGAGCATTCTCCCGGCAGATGAGGACGCAGCCGACGGCGAGATCGCTCTGCCCCAGATCGAATGCGTCCGTCACCCCGCCCAGTAACGCCAGCGACGGGTACGCCTGCCGGGCCTGCTGTGCCAGCCAGAGCGCGCCCGCCTCCTGCTTCGCCCCGGTCGCGATGTTGCCCCCGTTTTCGAAGATCCCCTCGCCACCGGGCGGCAGGTCGCCCAGGCCGGGCAGTGCCGCATCGAGCCGCATCGCCGCCGCGAGGTGCCACCACGATGGCCGACGGATGAATCCTCCCCGGATGCTGTTCGCGGTTAGCGCCGGGAACTCCAGGAACGGAGGGGCCGCCTCGTCACCCTGCCCAGCGCCCGTGATGTTGCCCGCCGACCAGTGCAGCACGGTCGAATCTGTCGCGGCCTGATCGACGCCGGCGCGTTCTGCGTAGACGGCGTTCTGGCGCTTCTGGACGCCAAGCCACTCACGCGCGGTTCCGATGACAACGTGCCCGTGCGCAGCGAGGATCGGTCGCACGAGATATTGGAGGCCGATAGGCAACGACTGGAAGACCAGCACGTCTGCATCATAGTCGCGCGGCCACATCGGGAGTAGCAGCCCGTCCACAAGGCCGCTCCAGATTGCTCGGAGTGGCGCGGCACGCTGGCTGTACGAGCGCGGCACCGCGTGGTTGAGGCGGGTTCGCAGCATCTCGTAGCGTGCGTCCCCGGTGAACAGTCCGTCCCCACTGCCCCCGCCGTAGATCGCCAGGAACAGCTTGATATATGCGAGCGCCACAAACTCCGGCAGGCTCATCCCGTCGAAGAGGGCGACGAGGTCGGCCGGCACCGGGTGCCGAGCCGCGAACACGTCGATCTCCGCCTGCGACGGGAGCGCCCCGTCTGGCGCATGCTCCAGTGGCATCCGCTCACGATTGAACAACAGCCGGTTCCCGGTGTCGGCGCTGTCCGCGTCGTGATGGCTGATCGGCTGGATCGCCTCCAGGATCAGCTCATAACGCGTCTTCTCCGGGCGATGGAACAGGTTCGACCGCGGTTCGACGACGATGGGGTTCGGGATGGTTGTGGTCATTGATCACTCTCCTCGGGGCTATGCTGCGCGAACGTCAACGCCAGCGAGAAGCTCTCTCTCTGGCGGATAGCGGACAGCCGCCGCTCAGCGGCGACCGTCCAGACGACGCCGTTCTGCTGCTTCGCTGCTGAGGACGAAAGCAGCCCGGCCTCGATCTGGCGCTTCGTGAATCCCCGGTCGTAGATCGGCTCGATCTCGTCCAGCGTGTCGATCAGCTCTGGCCAGTCGATCCGCAGCACTCGACTCTCTGCCGCTGCTCGGTCATAGCGCAGCACCGGCGTCCGGCTGCCCAGTGGGCCGAGCTCAGCGTCTTGCCAGATGCGCTTCTTCGTGTCAGCGGTGACGATGATGAGGACGGTTTCGCCGCGTAGCCTTGGCCATATGTCGCGCACGAGGTCTGACCAGCACGGCCGCCCCTGCTCGACGGCGCTGGCGCGCGACTCCATCGGGTGCAGCGCCCGTTCTCCGGCCACGATCAGCA
>CALMXF010000351.1 GCA_937870985.1 uncultured Chloroflexota bacterium | reverse complement strand
CAGGCTTGACATGACCGACGTCGTCGCGCGCGCCGCCGCCGGGGCTGGCGTCCTGATCTCGATTGATTCCGACGCGCACCATCCGGATGGTCTCGCCAGTGTGCGCTATGGAGTCGGCATCGCGCGTCGCGCGTGGATCGAGCCGCGACAGGTTGTCAACACATGGCCGCTCGCTGACCTCACCGCCTGGCTGCGCGACCGGCGCTTGCCGGGCCGCTCGCGGTGACCCAAGGTCGCGCTTTGGGCACACAGGGTATCGCAATTCTGTGGAATTCGGAGTATTCTGGTCGGGTGATCCGCACGTTGGATCTCACGAGCGAACCGCCGCTGTGACAGAAGAACTCCCATCCTCGCCGATGGACCGCCGCGCGCTCGGGAAAGCCGCACAGCGCAGCTGGCGTTGCCATGCGTCGCAGCAGGGTCGTCATTTCTCTTCGATCAATATGGAGCGAACTCTCTGAGAGGAGGTGTGGTCGTCGTGGTGGATACGTATCTTCCAGCCTGGTGCGAGCGGGGCAGCCCCGGCCCGGACGGCAGATATGTCGTCGCGTGCTACTTCAATCGCGATGGCCACCCTGTCACGCGCGGTCGCGCCCAGAGGGTCCAGGTGACCGAGTACGCGCCCGATGGCACAGCGCTGCGGGTCCGTCAGGGAACGATCGACGATTGGGCGCGCGCGCAGGATATTGTCTTCAGCGGCGTCGTCCAGCACTTCAACTCCTGGGCCGCTCCCGATCGAGCAACGAACGAAGCCTCAACGGATCGTTGGTGATGATGCCGTCCGCTCCGGCCACGATCAATTCGCGCATCCGCTGAGCGGAATCCACAGTCCAGACATTGACGAGCAGACCTCTCCGATGTGCCGCCTCGATGATGGCGTTGTTGACCGACGCGTCATTGGGGTGGATCGCCCTGTGTCCTGCTTCGGCAGCCGCGGTGATTGCCGCGTCGATATCCACATGTGGCTCGACCAGCAGCGCTGTTGTGATGCGTGGATCGATCGACTGTGCGGCGTCGAGTGCGCCGGAATCGAACGACGACAGCAGTACACGGTCGCGTATCCCCCGGCTCGTGAGAATGTCGATGGCCAGCGCGACGAGCTGGCGCGTGCGACTGGCGTCATCTTGCGCCTTGATCTCCAGATTGAGCCGAACCGAAGCGTGCGCCTCCAGGAGATCGAGGAGCTCGTTGAGCGTCGGAACCCGAACGCCGCGACCCCGAAACGGCGTGATATTCTCGCCCGCCGGCCGGAAGCAGAACCCCGCGTCGTGAGCGCGAATCTCGGTGGCACGCAAGTCGCCGACACGACCGGCGGCCCCACTGATACGGCGGAGGTCTGAATCGTGCGTAAGCACGACCTGTCTGTCCACGGTGAGCTGGGCATCGGTCTCGATCATATCGGCGCCGGCCGCGATGGCCATCTCGAAAGCGGGCAGTGTGTTCTCCGGCGCGACGAGTGACGCGCCACGGTGCGCAATCACCAGCGGCGCGTCACGTGATGGACTGGAGGTGTCTCCCGTATTGCACATACGATCACCCTTGTCGTTTCGCAGGGACTGTGTTTCGACGGGTGTAGTATAGGTTCCTGCTATTCGTTGTTGGTGAGGTGCACCCATGAGCCAACGTCAACCCTCCATGTCCGGCAGTTCTCCCGCCGGTATGACAATCTCCGACGCTCCGGAATCACCTGCTATCGCCGCGCCGATCATCGACGTCCGCGGCCTGCTCAAACGTTATGGCTCGCTTGCAGCGGTCGATGGTGTCGACTTGCAGGTGCGGCAGAACGAGATCTTCGGCATTCTCGGCCCGAACGGGGCCGGCAAGACGACGACGCTCGAGATGATCGAAGGACTGCGGCAGCCCGACGCTGGTTCGATCGTGGTTGCTGGTATCGACGTTGTTGCTGATCCCGTCGCGCTCAAGCGCGTCATCGGCGTGCAGTTGCAGACGACCGCATTGTTCGATCATCTGAGCGCGCGCGAGCTGATTCGGCTCTTTGCTGCCCTCTCCGGTGGCGACACGTCCAGCAGGCGCGTCGACGAGCTGATCGCGCTTGTGTCGCTCGAAGAGAAAGCCGGCAGCTATGTAGATCAACTGTCGGGCGGGCAGCGCCAGCGACTCTCGATCGCGCTGGCATTGGTCAACGACCCGACTGTCGTCTTCCTCGACGAGCCGACTACTGGCCTCGACCCGCAGGCGCGCCGCAATCTCTGGGATCTCATCAGCGACCTGCGCAACTCCGGCAAGACCGTTGTCCTCACGACGCACTACATGGAGGAGGCCGATATCCTCTGCGACCGGGTCGCAGTAATGGACCACGGGCAGATGATCGCGTGTGATACGCCGCTGAACCTGATCCAGTCGCTGGATGTCGTCGCGACGATCCAGGCGCGGCTCAACCCGCCGGTGGATCCTGAGACGATTGGATCGCTGATCGGTGCGCTGGAAATTGAGAACCAGGGTGATCAGCTATTCGTCAAGACGCGTGATGTTCAGACGACGCTCGGCGCGTTGCTACTTCGCGCGGAGGAGCTTGGCTTGCGTCTCGAGAACCTGACGACGGCGCAGGCAACCCTCGAAGATGTCTTCCTGACGCTTACGGGACGGAGCCTCCGCGAATGAGCGCATTCATCCAGATGACGGTGGCAAATCTCAGGATGACGGCGCGCAATCGCGTCGCGCTGTTCTGGAACCTCGCCTTTCCACTGATCTTTATCGTGCTCTTCGGGTTTCTGTTCTCCGACACCAGCGTTACGATCAACGTCGGTATTGTTGGCGCGGACCAGTCGGAAGTCGCTACGTCAATTACCAACGCGATGAAGGCGACGGACGGGTTCAAGGTCTCAGTCGGCAACGAACAGTCGGAGTTGGACAGTCTGCGCAACGGTGACCGGTCGGTGGTCGTCGTGTTTGGCGCTGCCGGCTCGGGCCAGCAGGTTCCGACCGATGTGTACTGGGATTCATCGAATCCCCAGACGGGGTCGGTCGCGCTCAACGCGGTTCAGAGCTTTCTCACGCAGGCTGGCGCCGGCCCCGCTTCTGCGCAGCCAATCGCGGTGACGGTCCACTCGATCGTGTCATCAGGGTTGTCGTATGTTGACTTCCTTGTTCCCGGCATCCTTGCGATGACGATCATGAACTCAGGGATTCTCGGACTGGCCTCGGCGTTCGTCTCCTATCGCGAACGGGGTGTTCTCCGTCGGATCAAGGCGACGCCGTTCCCTCTGTCCTCGTTCATCGCCGCTCGCATCGTCAGCCAGCTCGTGATCGCCGTTGTTCAGGCGGTGATCCTCATTGCGGTCGGCATCCTGGTTGTCGGCCTGAAGCTCAATGGCAACCTGTTCTATGCGTTTATCCTCGTCATCATTGGGTCACTCGCGTTCCTCTCGATCGGGTTCGTCATTGCGTCGTTTGCTCGCAACCAGGAGGCGGCTGACTCAATTGCGAACGCGGTAGCCTTCCCGATGCTCTTTATGGCAGGCGTGTTCTTTCCGACCGACGCTGCCCCGAAGGTGCTACAGCCGATTATCCGGCTGCTGCCGCTTCGCTATCTCGCCGATGGGCTGCGCAACGTGATGGTCAAGAACGGCAGCCTGGGCGCGCAATGGCTCAATATCAGCGTGCTGGTCTTCACCGCGGCGGTCGGCTTCGCGTTGGCACTGAAGCTCTTCCGCTGGGAGTCGAGCGCGGTCTGATCGGCGCGTTGTGCGCCGCTGGTTGCCTCTGCCCGTGTCTGTGAGTCATGGAACTAACACAGCCCGAAGTGCCTCGCTGTGTCGAACAGCGAGGCACTTCGGTGTTTTGCCCGATTTGGCAGCCCAATGGGTCGATCAAAACCCGACTCATATTCGAGCAACGCCCATGGCTTTGTGACAGTGTGACAAACCTTGACTCCCGTCACGAAGCGTATGTACGCTATGTACGTACGCATCTGGAAGCGAATCTCCAGATCGAATCAGACGGGCAGGAAACGCATGAGACATTTGCGAAAAGGGCTGATGGCCGGCACGCTGGCGATCGTGCTGGTCGGTGGACTTATCACGCCGGTTGCGGCGGGCGAGAGCTATGTAGTCTATGAGGGCGACACGCTGAGCCATATCGCCGCCCGATACGGGATGACAGTGCGACAGCTGGTGGCGTTGAACGGGATCGACGATCCTGACCTGATCTTCCCCGGTCAGCAGATTGTCCTGTCAGCGTCGGGCTCCGGCGTCGTGTCGGGGGCGGAGGATGATGCGGACGAGCCTGCGCCGGCCGTAGTTAGCCATCGCGCCGACGAAGAGGTCGCCGCGGACGAATCCGGTGAGGCGCCGCCGTACTTCCCACGTGAGCAGATCCGCGAACTGCTGATCGACGCGGCGCAACGCTACGGGTGGGACCCGAACCTGATCATGGCCCAGGCCTGGCAGGAGAGCAGCTGGCGGCAGGATGAGGTGTCCTGGACTGGCGCGGTCGGCGTGATGCAGATCATGCCGCGCACCGCCGCGGACATGGAATCGTGGTTCTTCGGCTATCGTGTGAATACCTGGGACAGCGCGTACGACAACATCGAGATGGGCGTCGCCTACCTGTCGGTGCTCTACGAGGAGACCGGCTCCGTCGAGCTGGCGCTGGCGAGCTACTATCAGGGCTGGGCGAGCGTCCAGCGCGACGGGTTCTTCCCGGACACCCACGACTATGTCGACCGGATCTTCAAGTTTCGAGAAATGTTCGCCAACGGCGAACTTCCGTAGAAACCCGACGGTCGCGATGTGTCTCGGATGGGCGGCTCACTAGCCGCCCATCTGTGTGTCCAGCAGGCTGCATCGATCACCGCGGTGCAGGCCGACCGGCTAGCGCCAGCGCCTCCGCGCACACCTCCCGCTGCCGGCCGTCCATCACCCGCCAGACGGCGCTGACGGCGAGATGGAACAGGTCCAGAGACGCATCGAGCGACACCGCGATATCCTCGCCGTCCAGAATCAGTGCTGCCCGCTGCGCTCTGTTCCAGGCCGGCCCCAGATGGGTTGCCATGAGATCCCAGAGGCCATTCTCCGTCTCGTAGAGCATCCGAAAGTGGACGGTGAGCCGCGGGGCGAGCGCGAGCGCCAGAACCGAGCGCTGGATCGCGGCCGTGGTGATATCACCGGCATTACGCGCCGCAACCAGCTTGTGTGCTTCCTCGGCGTAGCCGGTGATCTCCTCGGCCACCCAGGCGTCGAGCCGCGCGTCGCCGATCTGCGTCCAGTCCCACTCTCGCGCCTTCCGCTGGAGCGCGGCTGCGACCCCGGCTGGGTCGGCGACGATCATCGCTCGCCGCCAGCCCGGCACCTGCGCGCCAACCGAACGGGGATCATCGAATGCGGCTTCGAACTGGGCGAATGTGCGCCAGGACACGGACACCAGGCGACCTGCAACGATCTCCAGCCGGTATAGAGGTCCATCGCCAACAACGTAGAGATCGATATCAGACTCTGGCCGGGGATCTGGACGAGTCTGGCTGCCAGTTAGAACGACGGCCCGCGCGCCATCGCGCATCACCCGGGTTGCGATCGTTAGCGCGATGTTGCGCACCAGAGGATCGACGACGTCGAGTCCGGCCGGCTGGCCATTCATGGCAGTCGGCGGTCGATCTGGTCCAGGTCGTCGGGACAGGTCTGGAGGCCGGCTGCCTCGGC